>QOAS01000154.1 GCA_003972855.1 Gammaproteobacteria bacterium
CTTGGAAGTTGTAATGAGAAAGGAATTTCTCCCGCTTGTGGAGGGAAAAAAGCTCATACTCCAACCGGAGGGTAACAAAGAGGAAAACCTCAAAAGGGCTTTGGAACTTTTAGATAAGCTCCTAAAGATGGGTTTTTACGCCCGAATAATACCTCAAATGCACAAGCTTATCAATCTCCCTTGAGTTTGAAAATTCCGCACCTTACTAAGAAGAGGGTCAAAGTGAACAATTTTCTATTTGTTCATTTCATTTTAAATTTGTTCCTAAGTAAGGATTTGGAAAAGGAAAACCACCTTCCTAAAAAGGCTTGATTTTTTGTTTAAAAGGCGGTATATTAATTCCTTTGTCCACGGGGCGTAGCTCAGAGGCAGAGCGCTGGCATGGGGGGCCAGAGGTCGCCGGTTCGATCCCGGCCGCCCCGACCATCTTAGAAATATCCTTATTTCCTCAAAAGATAGTATCCGATAATTTTCTCCTGTCGGAGGTTTAAAGTTGGTCTGGGAAAACTACGCCATTTTAAATAAATACCGCTCTTCCGAAGATTTAAAAGTCTTAAGCGAAGAAGAGCTGGAAAAACTCGCCCAAGAGGTTAGAAGATACATAATAGAGGTTACTTCAAGA
This sequence comes from Gammaproteobacteria bacterium, assembly GCA_003972855.1. Taxonomy (GTDB): domain Bacteria; phylum Aquificota; class Aquificia; order Aquificales; family QOAS01; genus QOAS01. The sequence continues at coordinate 623 of QOAS01000154.1, forward strand.
ACGGGAGGACACGTAGGACCTTCCCTTGGAACTGTGGAACTCACCATTGCCCTCCTTAAGGTGTTTAATCCCCCCAAAGATGTAGTGGTCTGGGATGTAGGACACCAATCCTATGCGTGGAAAATTCTCACCGACAGAAAGGAGAAATTTCCCACCCTACGCCAATACGGGGGTATTTCGGGATTCGTTAAAAGGGGAGAAAGCCCATACGACGCCTTTACGGTGGGACACAGTTCAACCTCCATTTCCGCCGCCCTCGGCATAAGGAAGGGAAAAGACCTTTTGGGGGAAAAAGAAGATTTCGTCATAGCGGTTATAGGAGACGGTGCCCTAACCGGGGGAGAAGCGTGGGAAGGACTTAACAACGCGGGACAGCTTAGACCCAACCGCTTTATAGTGGTTCTAAACGATAACGAAATGTCCATATCCCCCAACGTCGGGGCTATATCCAATTACCTCAATAAGGTTTACAGCGGTAAGGTGGTTCAAGAATTCCGCCAAAGGATAAAGAAACTCTTGGAAAAACGGTTTGAGTTCGGGCTTAGGGTTATGAAACTGCTGGAGGAGTTTGCCAAGGGTCTTATATCCCCCGGCGTTCTCTTTGAGGAATTGGGATTTAACTACATAGGGGTTATTGACGGTCACAATATTCCCCTTTTGGTTCAAACCTTGGAAAACATAAAAAACATAGAAGGTCCCGTTTTGCTCCATATAAAAACCGTCAAGGGGAAGGGTTACAAACCCGCCGAGGAAAACCCGATAAAGTGGCACGGGGTAGGTCCCTACAAGTTAGAAACGGGAGAAAGCGCCAAGAAGAAAAAAAGAACTTGGTCGCAGGCATTCGGAGAGGCGTTGGTTGAACTCGCCCAAAGGGACGAAAGAATAGTGGCTATAACGCCCGCAATGAAAGAGGGTTCGGGACTAACCGAATTTGAAGAAAAATTTCCCGAAAGGTTTTTTGACGTTGGTATAGCGGAGCAACACGCGGCTACTTTTAGCGCGGGATTGGCAACCCAAGGGTTAAAACCCGTCCTCTGCTACTACTCCACCTTTATGCAAAGGGCTTACGACCAAATAATTCACGATATAGCCTTGCAGAAGTTACCGGTGGTTTTGGCAATAGATAGGGCGGGGCTGGTCGGCGAGGATGGACCCACCCACCACGGTGCCTTTGACCTTTCCTTTTTAAGGTGCGTTCCCAATATGGTTATTTCCGCCCCCAAAGACGAGGTGGAGCTTAGGAATCTGCTTTACACCGCATTGAGACAAAACAGATTCCCCTTTGCCATAAGGTATCCCCGCGGGGAAGTTGTGGAAAACCTCCTCGGAGAGGGTAAAGAATTTAGGGAAATCCCCATAGGCAGTTGGGAAGTTCTAAGGGATTTAAACTCAAAGGTCGTTATAGTGGCTACCGGCATAGCGGTAAGTTGGGGGTTAAAAGCCTACGAAATTCTTAAAGAAAATTACGGAGTAGAGGTTGGAGTAGTAAATGCCCGCTTCGTCAAACCTTTGGACAGGGATTTACTCAAAGAGATAGCCCAAACTTGCGAGGTAATAGTTACGGTGGAAGAAAACACCCTTAAAGGTGGTCTATACGGTGCGGTGCTTGAGGAGTTAAACGAAATGGGATTACTCAAAGCGGTAAAAGTTAAAGGTATAGGTATCCCCGACCGTTTCGTAACCCATGGCAACCAAAACCTACTTAGGGAGAAACTAAACCTATCCCCCGAAGGGATTGTTAAAGTCGTAGTCCAAACCTTGGAAGAACTAAAAACCCTCTCTCCCTAATGGGGTTATCCTTTTTACTTAAACTATGGAGTTCTCTTATATAACCGACCCTCAAACACTTAAAGCGGAAATTGAAAAGTTAAAGGATGCACCCTATTTGTATTTGGACATAGAAACCACCACCCACGAGGATTTTACGAAAACCAAAATAAGACTGGTTCAGTTTGGAGATGACAAACTTGGTGGTGGATTTGTTTGAATGTCCCGCCTGCGTTGAGATACTAAAGCAATTTTTACCGCAAAAGGCGTGGGTTGGACACAACCTAAAGTTTGACATAAAAAACCTTTACTACCACTACGGTATAGAGCCGATAACCACTTTTGACACCTACATAGCCTCAGTTTTGCTCGGAAACGAAAGGAACAGCTTGCAGGCGGTTGTAGAAAAGTATTTAGGGGAGTTTTTGGACAAAACGGAGCAACTGTCCAACTGGGGGGCAAGTCAGCTAACGAGCAACCAATTGGAATACGCCGCCAAAGATGTGGAAATTTTGAGGAGGCTTTTTCCCATTCTCCTTAAGGAGCTAAACGCCCAAACCTCCCAAAGAAAGGAGTTTTTACTCAAAACGAGGGTAGCGGAGATTTTCGGGTTGGAAAATCCCATCGCCATAGTGGAAATGGCTATGGTTAAAGAGACGGGAAAGTTGGAAGCCAACGGTTTTACGGTGGACGTTGAAACCCTAAAGGGTATGCTCAAAAAGTTAAAGTTGGAACTCCAAAGGTCGCAAATAAATTTTGTGACCAAATACGGTAAAGTGGATATTTTTTCACCCAAGCAGGTTGCCCAATTTCTCACCAAAAGGTTGGGGCTAAAGCTCCCTTCCACCAAAAGGGGAAACGTGGCAACCGACGACAAAAGTTTATCCGAATACATAGACAACCCCGCGGTGGCGGAAATCGTAAGAATTAGAAAACTCAAAAAGGTTTACGACAAGATACGGGAACTGGTGGGACACATAAGGGAAAACGGAAGGGTTTACCCCGAATTCAAACAGATTGGGGCTAAAACGGGTAGAATGTCCGCCAGCGAACCCAACGTTCAAAACATTCCAAGGGACTTGAGAAAAATCTTTAAAGCCCCAGAGGGGAAAAAATTAATAGTGGCGGATTTCTCCCAAATAGAACTCCGCATAGCCTCCGAATACGTAAACGAGGAAAAGATGATAGAGGCTTTCCAAAACGGGGAAGACATGCACGTGGTAACCGCTTCGTTAGTTTTGGGAAAGGGCAGGGAGGAGGTTACGAAGGAAGAAAGACAACTGGCTAAGGCTATGAACTACGGGCTTATATACGGAATATCCCCGAAGGGGCTTATGGAATACGCAAAGTTTGGTTACGGCGTAGACCTCTCCTTGGAGGAGGCTAAGGATTTGGTAAAACGCTTTTTTAAAGCCTTTCCCCGATTTTACGAGTGGCACAAAAGTCTTAGGGAAACCCTTAGGGAAAAGGGTAAGGTTGAGGGAGAAACCCTTTTGGGTAGGAAATACATTGCGGAAACCTTCCAAGACGCCGCCAATTATCCCATTCAGGGAACGGGCGCGGATTTGCTCAAATTAGCGGTGGACATCTTCTCTTACCAAGCCCAGCAATGGGGTTTTGAGGTGAAGATAGTAAACTTGGTTCACGACGAGATAGTTTGCGAAGTTCCCCAAGAGCAGGCTCAAGAGGTTGCCCAGCTCCTAAAGGAGAGTATGGAATACGCGGGGAACTTAATTTTGAAAAAAGTGCCGGTGGAGGCGGAGGTAAAAGTCTCCCAAGTTTGGGAAAAGTGATTACTCCAGTTGGGCTACCGTTACCCCCGCTCCACCTTCGGAGGGAGTTCCCTCCCTATAAAAAGCCACGTAGGGAGTTTCCTCTAAAACTTCTTCCGTAACCCTCTTTAAAACCCCCGTTCCTATTCCGTGGATTATCCTAACCAACGAAACACCCGAAAGGTGGGCTTTGTCCAAAAACTTTAAAAGTTCCTCCTTCGCCTCCTCCGCGGTTTTACCCCTTAGGTCTATTTCCGCCATTCCCTTGCTTTTCCTCAAAGAGGAGCTTACCTTTATTTCAACCTTCCTTTCGGAGGGAATTGTTTTAGTTCCTTTTAAGGGGTCGGGTTTTTCCAAATCGGTTTTATCCACCCAAATTTTGAAAGCCCCGCTTTGGACCAAAACCTTGTCCCCCTTTACCTTTAGGGCTTTTACTTGGGAACCTTTGTAAAGGTATTTCTCCCCTTCTTTTACCTCCTCAATGCGGGAAAGTTTTTCCTTTTTCTCCTTAACCGATTGCGATAGTTCGTTTATAAGTTTTTCAACCTCGCTTTTAGTTTTAGCCTCCTCAATCCTTTGGAGGGCTTGGGCTTTTAGGGTTATTAAAAATTCTTCCGCTTCCTTTATTGCACCTTTCCACCGGCGGAGTTTTTCCCTTTCCAACTCTTCCCTTAGTTTCCTTATTTCCCTTTCGCTCTCCTCTATTTGTTTTTTCAATATTTCCGCTTCTTTTAGTTTTTCGTGATACTCGCGGGCGTATTTTTGAAGCTCTTGGGTGGCTTTCTCGTATTCCGCGGAAACTTCCATTTTCAGATAAGAACGGGCTTTTTCCACTATATCTCTTTTTAATCCCAACCTTTGGGCTATATCCAAGGCGTGGGAACCCCCTATGGTATTGTAGGCGAGTTTGTAAAGGGGTTTTAGACTCTCCTCGTCAAACAAAACGGAGGCGGGTGTGTAGTAGGTGCTTTCTAAGGCGTAAAGCTTTATAGGGGTGTGGTGGGTCGTTACAACCGTATAGGCGTTTACCTTTTCAAAGTATTCCAAAAGGGCTCTGCCCAACGCGGAACCCTCTACGGGGTCGGTTCCCGCCCCCAGTTCGTCTATGAGGACTAAGGTATTGCTGTCGGTTTTGTAGAGGAAATCCGCAATATTCTTTATGTGTCCCGCAAAGGTGGAAAGGTTTTGCTCTATATTCTGCTCGTCACCTATGTCGGTAAATATCTTGTCAAAAACCCTTAACTTGCTCCCTTCCTCACAAATAATGGGAATACCCAATTGGAACATTAGGGCATTCAAACCCAAGGTTTTGAGGGCAACCGTTTTTCCACCGGTGTTGGGTCCCGTTATAACAAGTCCCCTCCTCTCGCGGGTCAAAATTAGGTCTATGGCAACCACGTTTTGGTCTCCCAGATTGAGAACCAAAAGGGGATGTTTGGTATTTTTAAGGTAAACCTCCGTTGGGGAAATTTCGGGAAATCTAGCCCCTATCTCGTTGCCAAATTTAGCCTTCGCCCAAAGCCAATCCAAGTGGACCAAAATTTCAAAACTCCTCAAAAGTTCGTCCGCTTTTTTTCCCACCACCGAGGTTAAGAACCTCAAAACCTTTTTAACCTCCCTTTCTTCCGCTTCCCTCAGTTCCACCAAGCGGTTGTTTAAACCCACCACCAACGCGGGTTCAAAGAAGGTGGTTTTACCTGAAGAGGATACGCCGTGGGCGATACCCCTTATTCGTTTGGCGTAGGAAGTTTTTAAAGCCACCACATACCGTCCTTGGCGTAAGGTCACTATACGGTCTGCCACGTATTTGGCGTTTTCCTCTATAAACCTCTCAAGGGTTTGAACTATTTGCCTTTCAAGGTTTCTAATCCGCTTTCTTAAAGATGCCAGTTCAAAGTTAGCTTCGTCCTTTAAAAATCCTTTCTCGTCCAAGGCGTGGCGTAGTTCCCTCTCTATCTCTTTAAAAGAGCCTATTTGACCCTCATACTTCCGCAAGTTGGGGTATTCTTTGGAAAGTCTCTTTAGGTAATCCTTTACAACCCTTAGGGTGGTAACCACCTTAAGCACCTCGTGAAGCTCTTTGGCGGAAAGCCAAGCCCCTTCTATCTTTGCCCTTTTGAGGTAGGGTCTTACATCTTCAAATTCGCCTATAGGTAGCTTTAAACCGCTTTTGAGTAGATTTAAGAAAACCCGTGTATCCTCTACCTCTTCCCTAACCTTTAGCTCCTGACGGTGGGGTCGGAGCCTATCTATGTATTCCCTCGTGGCGGGTGAAGAGGTGTATTCCTTTACCTTAGCAAGGATTTTGGACAGTTCCAACTTCAGCAAATCCTTTTCCCTCATCTTTTGTTAAATTTTGCTTTTGTCAAAGTGCTTTAATAGGTTTTGATGACTTTAACTGCAAAACAGCTTGAGGAAAATTTTGAAAAAAACATCGCCTTTTTTGAAAAGGGTTTTCCCAAATTGGCGGAGAAATTTAAAGATTTCAAACCTTCCGCGGACTTAATTTTAGACCCCGACTTGGGTATCAATATATTTGACCGCAAAAAGGAGGCTTTTTTATATCCCGGCGACGGAAGGCTTATAACCCTAAAACAGATAGCCTACTGGTTGGAAAATCCTTCCTTTTTCACCTTGGCGCCCGCGGAAATGGATGAAAGCGAAGGTTACCTCCATACGCGGTATATAAACCGTTTGGTGCGCTTGCGAAAGGAACTTCTAAAAACCGACCGCCTTTCGTTAACCTCCACCATACCGATGTCCCTCCTCATTGTAGGTGTAGGTTTGGGGGAACATCTAAAGTTTTTGGTTGAAAACCTAAATTTGGAAAACCTCCTTATTTTGGAACCCAATGAAGACTTCTTTTACATCTCCCTTCACTACCTAAATTGGGAAGAACTAATAAAAACCTTTACCGAAAAGGGGGGTCTGAGAATTTCCATCCTCGTAGGGGAAGATGCCAAAGATACCGACAGAATTTCGGGATTTTTTTCCCTAATAGGTGCCTTCAAGGCTTCTACTACCTTCTTATATATCCACTATTTGGACGAATTTTTAAAAAACTTTGTAAAGGAATTGGGAACGGAAGTTGTAAGAAATATTTCCTTCTTCGGTTTCTTTGACGATGAGATAATTTCGCTCAAACACACCCTTACCAACATAAAAAACAGGGTTCCCCTCTTTAACCCCCATAGTAAAGGGCTTTCCCCCGACATTCCCGCGGTGGTCGTGGGTTCGGGACCCTCTTTGGAGTTTCTTTTACCATACCTAAAGAGGTATGGGGACAAACTGTTTATAATTTCCTGCGGAACCGCATTGGGAATTTTGGAAAAGCACGGAATAAAACCCGACTTACACACAAACATTGAAAGGATTCCCCTTCCCTACGAGGTTGCACTGAAAACCACCTCCGAGGAGTTTAGGAAAGAAATACCTTTTTTGGGTGCCAACAATAATTACCCTCCATTCTTCGGGATTTTCAAAAAAGGGGCTATGTTTTTAAAGGCGGGCGACGCGGGAGCGGACCTTTTTCCCCAAGAAAAGCTTTACTATGTAAACCCGACGGTTACCAATACCGGTCTGGCTTTAGCCTTTTATTTAGGCTTCAAAAAGGTTTACCTCTTTGGGGTAGACCTCGCATTTGAGGGCAAAAAACACCACGCAAAGGGAAGCGCCTACGACACCCTCCTAAAAGATATGGAAAAACTCCTTAAGGGGGAAATAGAGGTTGAAGGAAACTTCGGAGGGAAGGTTGTTACCAACTCAATCTTTTACAGTTCCCTCAAGTTTATGGGAGAATCCATTAAATACTTCAAAGGTGTTAGGAAGGAGTTTGAAGTCTTTAACCCCAACAGGGGGGCTAAAATAGAGGGAGCAACCCCTTTAAGGGAAGAGGAATTGGAAAACCACCTTAAGGAGCTAAAGGAAAACAAAAAAACATTTGCGGAAAGGTTTTGGCAAGAAACGGTTGAACCTTTAAAGGAGGAGTGGTTTGACTTCCCGAAACTCAAAATGCAACTGATGACCAACTTTTACCAACTCAAAATGGTAATGGATGAGGTTTTGGAAAAAACGGAAAGGGCGGAAGATTTCGCCCAAACGGTGGCGGAATTTTACGACTACATAAGGGTTATAAGAAATCACAACCCAATTCTTTACCACCTCTTGCACGGAACTTTAACCCTCTTTTTAGCCCACCTGCAGTTTGGACTTTTTGCGGATGTTCCCACCCCCCAAAAGGAGCTTTACCTAAAAGAGGCTAAAAAACTTCTAAGGGAAATGCTCCAAGAGATGGAAAAGGAAATTTACAACCTATACGATTATTTTCCCTTCTAAACCTTGTGAGAAAGCTCTACAAATTTCTCCACCGTTTGTTTTACCTTCCCGCTCCTTATTAGCTCCTTGGAAAGCTCTACCCCTTCCCTTAGGGAGGAAACTTTTTCCGCCACGTAGAGGGCAAAGGCTGAATTTACCGCCAAAAAGTCTTCGCCCGCTTCGTTTTTACCTTCCAAAATTTCCCAAAAGATTTGAACGTTACGGGTGCAATCTCCACCTTCTATCTCCCTCAAAGGTCTCCTCTTTACCCCCAACTCCTCGGGGGAAATTTTGTAAGTTTTCACCCCTTCGGGGGAAACTTCTCCCACCAAGGTTTCCGCGGTAACCGATACCTCGTCCAGTCCCTCAAGTCCGTGAACCACGAAAGCCCTCAAAGCTCCCAAATCTTTGAGAACTTGCGCCAAAGGTTCCACCAGTTTGGCGTCGTAAACCCCTACAACCTGCCGTTTTGCCCCCGCAGGGTTGGAAAGGGGTCCCACCAAATTAAAAAGGGATTTAACGCCGAGTTCCCTCCTAACTTTTGCCACATTTTTCATCGCGGGATGATACAGCGGTGCGAACAGAAATGCCAAATTGGTTTCTTCCAAAAGCCTTAAAGCCCCTTCGGGGGGTATTTCTACTTTTACACCCAAAGCTTCCAAAAAGTCCGCACTACCGCATTTGCTTGAAACCGCCCTATTTCCGTGTTTGGCAACCTTTACCCCCGCGGAAGCCACCACAAAGGCGCTCATGGTGGAGACGTTGAAGGTATCTACCTTATCCCCTCCCGTTCCGCAGGTGTCCACCAGCTTTTCGGGATAGGGGTAATCCACCTTTGTAGCCCACTCCCTAAATTTCTCCGCCGCCGCGACTATTTCCTCCACGCAAGCCCCTTTCATAGCCATGCCCATAATGAAGGCGCCGATTTGCCCCTCGGTAGCCCTTCCCCCAACTATATCCTCTAAGGCGGAACGCAATTCCGATTTCGTTAAATCCTCAAAACGGGATAATTTTCTTATGATGTCTTTACGCATAGTGTTAATGATATTTTCCTTTTTGGGTTTTACCGCCTTTAGCCAACCCTTTTGCGGGGTTGAAGTAGAAAATCCCTTTCCCCTCCAAAGGGGTTTTATAAGTTCCTATCTAAACCAAAAGGTGTTTGAGACCTTAATTGAAACCGGTTTCGTGCAGGACTGCAAAAAGGGAAAACCCGTCTTGGTAAGGGTAAAAAGGGTGGACTTCAAGGGTTCCTCCATATCGGGAAACCGCTTTAGCGGTTACACCTTTTACCTATCCTTTGATATAGTCCTTCCAAAGGAAACACTTTCTTACAGCCTTTCCAAATACGTTTCTTTGCCCGACCCCTCGTTGGGAACTTTGCCAATAAGAAGCGCAATGGTAGACCTTTTGGAAACTTACCAGATGAGGATAAAAAAAGACCTTTTGGAGTATAAGGAAAAGTTTAAAGATGGAAGTTAAAGCCTTCGTGTGGAATTCGGGAGAACTTAAGGTTTTAAATCAGCTGAAACTTCCCCGAGAGGAAGAGTGGCTTTCCCTAAAAAGCTACAGAGAGGTTGCCAAGGCGATAAAGGATATGGTGGTAAGGGGCGCACCCGCAATAGGGTGCGTCGCGTCTTACGGTTTTGTGTTGGGGGTTAAATACGAAAAGGAAGACCCCGAAGAAGTTTTTCAAGCCTTGAAAAATACCCGCCCTACCGCGGTAAATCTCTTTTGGGCTTTGGAGAGGGTTAAAAAAGCTTTGGAAAGCGGTAAAGATGTAGAGGAAGAGGCAAAAGCTATAGAGCGGGAGGATTACGAGACCAACCTAAAAATAGGAGAAAACGGAAACACCCTAATCCCCGAAGGGGCAAAAATCCTAACCCACTGCAATACGGGGGCTTTGGCTACCGCGGGATACGGCACCGCGTTGGGGGTTATAAGAAGTGCCTTTAGAAGCGGAAAAAATATTTTCGTTTGGGTGGACGAAACCCGTCCCTATTTGCAGGGCGCCCGCCTTACCGCTTGGGAACTGGCTAAAGAAGGTATCCCCCACAGGATTATTACCGACTCCACCGCCGGCTTTTTGATGAGGAAAAAAATGGTAGATGCGATTATCGTAGGAGCGGACCGCATCACCCTAAGGGGGGACGTAGCCAACAAAATAGGGACTTACACTTTGGCGGTTTTGGCAAAGGAACACAAAATACCCTTTTACGTAGCCGCACCGCTTTCAACCTTTGACCCAAATCTGTTTTCGGGGGAAGAAATACCTATAGAGGAGAGAAGTGAGGAGGAGGTCAAAACCTGTTTCGGTTGTAAAGTGGCACCTACCGAAAGCGGGGCATTGCATTGGGGTTTTGATGTAACCCCCGCGGAGCTTATAGACGCCATTATCACCGAAAAGGGTATTATTCAAAAGCCTACACCCGAAAAGGTTAAAAGACTTTTGGGGATTTAAAATCCCCCTTTAATGTCTTCCAAAGGAAAACCAACCGTAGCGGTTGGGGTTGATACGGGCGGAACCTTTACCGATTTCGTATACAAAACCCCCGAGGGGTGGAAGGTTTACAAAACCCTCTCCACCCCCGAAAATCCCGCCAAAGCGATACTTGAGGGGTTAAAGGTTATAGGCGAAGACCTACCGAGGTATATAGTCCACGGAACGACGGTGGCAACCAACACCCTCTTGGAACGAAAGGGGGCAAAAACCGCCTTCGTAACCAACAAAGGTTTCAAGGACATAATAGAGATAGGTCGCCAAAATAGGGAAAGGCTTTACGACCTACACTACCGAAGGGAAAAACCGCTCGTTCCCCGCAACCTTAGGTTTGAAATTGACTGCAGGGTAAACTCCAAAGGTCAAATCGTCAAAGATATAGACCCCAAAGAGGTTGAGGAGCTAATAGAAAACCTAAAAAAGGAAAGGGTTGAAGCGGTCGCGGTTTGTTTTCTCTTTTCCTTTTTAAATCCCCAACACGAAAAGTTGGTGGGCAAACTAATTAGGGAAAAACTTAAAGGGGTTTACGTATCGGTTTCCTCCGAAATTCTACCCGAATTCAGGGAGTTTGAAAGGGCTTCCACAACGGTGGTAAACGCCTATGTAGCCCCCAAAATGGCAAAGTATGTAACCACCCTAAAGGAAAGTCTTTCCCCCCAAGATAGGCTCGTAATAATGCAGTCCAGCGGAGGGGTAATTTCCGCGGATACGGTAATTAAAGAACCGGTTAGAACGGTTTTGAGCGGTCCCGCGGGCGGGGTTGTAGGCGCTTGGAAAATAGGAAAATTGGCGGGCTTTGAAAAGCTTATCACCTTTGACATGGGGGGAACTTCAACCGACGTTTCCCTCGTGGACGGAAAACCTTCCTTTACGACGGAAACAAAAATCTCGGGAATTCCGATTAAGGTGCCGATGATAGAAATTCACACGGTAGGGGCGGGAGGCGGTTCCATAGTTTGGATTGACGAGGGGGGAGCTTTAAAGGTGGGACCCCAAAGTGCGGGGGCAAACCCGGGTCCGATTTGCTACGGCAGGGGTGGAAAGGAGATAACCGTTACCGATACCAACCTCTTTTTGGGAAGGCTTGTCCCCGACCACTTTTTGGGTGGAAATATGAAACTCCACAACGAAGGGGTTGAAAGGGCTTTCAAAAACCTCTCGGAGAAACTAAAGGTAGACCCCTACCGGCTGGCGGAAGGAATTTTGGAAATAGCCAATACCAAAATGGAGGGTGCAATAAGGGTAATCTCCGTTCAAAGGGGTTACAACCCTTCGGAATTTACCCTCGTGAGTTTCGGCGGTGCGGGGGGAATGCACGCGGTCTTTTTGGCTAAAAAGTTAGGCATACCGAGGGTTTTAATTCCCAAAAATCCGGGACTTTTGTCCGCAATGGGTATGCTTTTGGCAGACCTCGTAAGGGATTACTCCCTAACCGTTATGCTACCGATTGAGGGAGGGAGGGAACAAGAGCTTTACCGACACCTAAAGGAGCTTTTTAAGACCTTGGAAAACCGCGCGCTGGAGGAAATGGAAAGGGAAGGTTTTACCCAGCTCGGTAAAGATCTATTTTTGGAACACTCATTGGACGTAAGGTATAAGGGACAATCCTACGAGGTTAATATTCCCTTTACCCCTCAAATAAGGGAGGAGTTTGAAAGGGTTTACAAAAACCTTTACGGTTACACCTTGGAAAACCGTCCCCTTGAGGTGGTAAACATCAGGCTCAAAGCGATAGGCGTAGGAGAGAAACCCCCCTTACCTCCCATAGAGAAGAGCGACGGAAAACTCCTCTCGCGGGCGGTTGTAGGCGAACAAAAAACCTTTTTCGGAGGAAAAACCTACACCGTAAAGGTTATAGATAGGGATAAACTCCTCGCGGGCGATAGATGGGACTTTCCATCAATAGTGGTTGAATATTCCTCCACTCTGGTAATCCCACCCGGTTGCTTCGTTAGGGTTGATGAATTTGGAAACCTCATAGTGGAAGTTTTTGAAAATTAAGAAGAAAACATCAAGAAGTTTTTACCTTTTTTATTTCTTCCTCTAAAGGTGTGGGTTTGTGCAGTAAAAACCCCTGTAGGCTTATTTTATCGGGTTTGAACGAATAAGTTTCAGCTATCTTTCTAATTTCGTTAAAGATTTTTTCCGAGGAAATAAACTCGTAAACGATTTCCATGTCTATCTTTTGGGCAAAGAGAGATACCGACTCCACTATTGAGCGGTATATCTCGGAATTCAACATATTTTGGACTATTTTTCCGTCCAGCTTTATAACCTTGGCGTTTTTATATTTTGCCAGTTCTCCAACCGTTTCAAAATTGGTATATCCGCTTCCAAAATCGTCAAAAGCGATGGTAAATTTCTTCTCTTGCAGATATTCAAGGATTTGTTTATTGGTAACTATCGCGTATTCGGTTATTTCTAAAACCAAATCAATACCAATGTCGTTACAACCGTCTATTAGCTTTATAAGTTCCTCTACAGCGGAGGCGTAACTTAGGGAGGAAGGGTAGATGTTTACAAAAATCCTGTCGGTTACCAACTTTAAATTTTCTAAATTGTCCCTCACGGTTGAAAGGACAACTTTGTCAAATTCTCCCGTTAGATTTTCCCTCTCAAGATAGGGAATAAACAATCCCGCGGAGACATATCCGGAGCGGTCAGGTTTGGGAATTCTCGCCAATATTTCCGCACCTTTCTTTTTAAGCTCCAAATCAAAAATATAGTGAACGAAAAGGGTAATATCCCTTTCCTTTAAGGCTCGCTCTACATGTTTTCTTAACCTTATTCTTTCCCGTGCCTTATTTAATAACAAGTCCGTTTGTTCCGTGTAATCTTTAACGAATATAATCTTTTCCGTCGCGTTGCTTTTTAAATCTTCGGTTATTAGTTCAACAATCTCTTCTATCTCTTCATAATGCAAATCAAAAAGTTTTACGGTGTTTATTTTCCCTATAGCCAATATAGGTTTTCTGACGAAACTAAATTCTTCCCCCGATATGTTTTCGGAAAGAAGGGAGATATCTTTCCAAATTTTTTCAAACCTTTGGTGAAAATTTTTAGCCAATCCGTTAAAGACCACTTTTATAGATTTCTCATCAAAAAACCAAAAGAGCAAATCTACCTCGCTACCGTAATTCTTAAAGAGATTAAAAATCTTGCTCCGTATCCTCTCCGATACAGTGATTTCCTCTGGAGATTCAATTATTACCATAAAAATCTTGTTTTTGTAACCTTTTTCCGACAAATATCTGTATACAAACTCATCCCTATTTTCCAACCAAAAATTTATCAACTTATCAAAGTTGTAAAGAAATTTTATCCTTCCTCCACTAAACTTTGAGTAAGGGAAACCGCCCTTTCGTAACAGCCTTTGCTCACTTCCGAAATAATATTTCTTTCCAACGAGTGTATTTTTTTATGGGAGAATTTGATTTTTAAAGCCAATTCGTTATTGGAAAAAGCTATAATATCAAAAGCCAAACCGTCCAAAAATTTTCCGACTTCGCATGTAGTATGGGAAATAACGGGAACTATTTCCCCTTTGAAAGCTTTCCTTACCGTATCTCGGAAGGTTTCTATCTTCCTTTTCATCAAGTGGTAGATGTATTGGTCGTAGTAAAAATCGGTTTCTTTTTTAACCGCGGAAGTTAAATAACCGACAAATTCCTCCAAAATATCGGAAATGTAAACTTCGGCGGTTGTTTTTTTTAACAATTCGGAAAACAACCATAGCTTCCCGTTGTCCACCTTTAATTGAATATTTTTCAAAACCAAGTCCTCATAAATTTTTACCGAATCGTAAAAGATTTTTCCGTCTATACCCAGTTCCCTATGCCTTTTGGCTAAGCGGATTAACACTTCTCGGGCTTTTTCTTCGTTATTGTCCTTCAAAGCTTTGAAGACCTCTTTAACCACGGAGGATTGCCTACTTATTAAGGAATCTATTAAGGCGAAGGAGTTAAAAAATTCACCCGCGTGGTCGTCGTCCAAAAGGATGGAGTAAAATTCCGTAAAAATCTTTCTTAAAACTTTTTCATCTACCATTTGTGGAATAAAATATAGGTTGCTCCGCCAAATTTTACATATTAATGTCAATACAAGGTGGGTTTTTAATTTAAACGAAAACTTGAAGGATAATTCCTCTTTTTAATGTCCCTAAGGGTTTTGAGATTTTTAACCGCCGGTGAGAGTCACGGAAAAGGGCTTGTAGCAATTTTGGAGGGTATCCCCGCCAACTTAGAAATTTGTGCGGAGGACATAAATAGGGAACTCGCCCGCAGACAAAGGGGTTACGGAAGGGGCGGGCGAATGAAGATAGAAAAAGACCGCGTAGAGTTCATTTCGGGAGTTAGGTTTGGAAAAACCATAGGTTCACCCATAGCAATGGCAATATGGAACAGAGACTACGAGAACTGGAAAGAAAAAATGGCAACCGAAGGACAGCCTCCCCAAGGTTATACCCCCTTTACCCGTCCCCGCCCCGGGCATGCAGATTTGGCGGGTGGCATAAAGTATAACCAACGGGATTTGAGAAACATACTTGAAAGAAGCTCTGCCAGAGAAACCGCGGCGAGGGTGGCGGTGGGTGCGGTGTGCAAAAAATTTCTTTCAGAGTTTGGAATAAAGATAGGAAGTTATGTAAGGGTTTTGGGCGGATACAAGGTCAAAGAGATGCCGATAGACCTCTGGAGTAGGCATCTAAAGGCGGAACAATCGGAGGTAAGAATACCCAATCCCCTTGAGGACAATTTCGTAAAAACCCTTATAGATAAGGCTAAGGAAAAAGGGGAAACCTTGGGGGGAATAATAGAGGTTTTTGCTTTAAACGTGCCACCCGGTTTGGGAAGCCACATTCAGTGGGATAGGAGGTTGGACGGAAGGATAGCCCAAGCGATGATGTCCATTCAGGCTATAAAGGGGGTGGAAATAGGAAGCGGATTTGAGACGGGGTTTCTACCGGGAAGCAAGGTGATGGACGAAATAGGTTGGAGGGAAGACAAGGGATTTTTCCGATATACCAACCATCTCGGCGGAACGGAGGGAGGGATAACCAACGGTCAGCCAATTGTGGTAAGAATTGCAATGAAACCCATTCCCACCCTAATGTCTCCCCTAAGGAGTGTTGATATAAATACGAAGGAAGAGGTTAAGGCGAGTCGGGAGCGTTCCGATGTAACCGCCGTTCCCGCCGCGTCGGTGGTTGCGGAGGCGATGTTAGCAATAGTTTTGGCGGACGCCCTCCTTGAAAAGTTAGGCGGTGACTTTATGGAAGAGGTTAAGGAGAGGTTTGAACTATACCTAAAACACATTAAGAGTTTTTAGCTCTTTCCGCCTCCTTCAATTGTTTTAAGTAGAGCTTCCTAACTTTTAGAAAAAAGTCCTTCACCTCCCTTTTGCGGTAATCCTCATAGGTCCAAAACAGGTCTCTAAAGTCACCTCCGAAGTAGAGGTATTCCATCTCCGCAAATATACCCTTTCCGAGGTAAAACCTTCCTCCCCTCTCTTTGTGGGTGGTCAAAAATAGGTGGTGTTTATCCACCCAACCGGGGTCTATATTTACAACCCTATTTCCTCCAACGGAAAGCTCCTTCTCTATTTCCATAGCGAGGAGTTTGAGCTTTAAGGGGTTTAGCCCTTGCGAGCAGGGGTCGGCATTTATAAGGTTTTTCCCCGAAAGGTAGAGCCTCTTTAGGGGATAACCCATTTCCTTTCCGTAGTAACGCTCAAGGTGGGGAAAGTGGTAAACTTCGGAGGTTAAATCAAAACCCCCCACCAACCTTTTCAGTTCCTCCAAAGAGGTTTCCAACGCGGAGGGAAAATTCTCGTTGTAGAGAACCGAAAAGGTGGGTTTTACTAACATAACCACTTAAGGTAGCTTTTCGCCGTCTACCACGATGAGTTTTTTATCGGTATCCACTTCCAAAACGAAGTTTTTGGTAAAGGGTATTATCCTCTCGTCGTCCAAAACCAACATGGAATACATACCGCCGTCGTGGATGTATTGAACCTTTCCCAAACTTTCGCCGTTTTTGTCCACCACCTTTGCACCTATTAGTTGGAAGTAGTAATATTCACCCGCCTTGAGTTGGGGAAGTTCCTCTTGGGGGTAATAAATGTGGGCTCCCACCGTTTTTAGGGCTTCCTCCTCCGAGTCTATACCCTTTAGTTTTAGGTAAGCCTTTCTTCCCCTTACCTCCAAGTGTTGCACCTCAAAGGGAATGTAATCCCCTCCCTTTCTTTTTAGGAAGACCTTTCTTAAGCCTTCCCACAATTTTTGGGGGGCGAAAATCTTTATTTTCAGTTTTCCGTCATATCCGAAGGTATCCTCTATTTTTCCCAGTATTACGAATTCCTTTTGTTCCATCTTTAGGAGATAGAATTTTAAAGGTTGAATGTAGAGCCTTATTTTGATATATTATTTATGATAGCCTTAGCCCCGGTAGCTCAGGAGGATAGAGCGCGAGATTCCTAATCTCGAGGTCGGGGGTTCGAATCCCCCCCGGGGCATTAATAATTTAAAACTTTATGAAACTCATTTGCGACCGCAGTCTATTGGAAAAAGCCTTAACCAAAGCCAAAGAGGCAACCGAAAAAAAAGCCGCCCTTCCGATATTGACAAACTTTCTTCTCTCCGCGGAAGGAGAAAATCTCGTTTTAAAAGCCACCGACTTGGAAAACTATTTAACCCTTTCCATTCCCGCAACCGTTATTGAGGAAGGTAAAGTTTGCGTTCATTCAAAAAAATTGGCGGACATAGTAAAAAACGGCAACTGTTCGGAAGTAATTTTCTCTTTAAACGGTTCCAACCTCGTGGTGGAATGCGGTAAGAGCAAATTTAAATTAGCAACGGTAGATGTGGACGAATTCCCCGAATTTCCCGAACCTTCGGAGGAAAACAAAACCACTTTGGAAGGAAAACTCCTATTGGAAGCTATAGATAGAACCGATTACGCCATTCCCAAAGATGCGGAAAACTTAGTTTTAAACGGAATGTATATAAAGGGCAAAGAAGAGGAACTTCATTTTGTAGGAACCGACGGACACCGCTTGGCACTCTACAAACCACCCGTGGAGGGACTCAACCTAAGCCTCCTTTTACCCAAAAAGTCCCTAAAGGTTTTGAAAAAACTCGTAAGCGGATTGGAAGATTTGGAAATCTCCTCTTCGGAAAACTTTGCCTTCGTAAAGGGCGAAAATTGGCTTTTGGGTATCCGCCTCCTTGAGGGTGAATATCCCGATTACGAGGCGGTTATTCCTTCGGAAACCAATTACAACGCTTTGGTGAAAACCGAAGAGTTTATAAAAGCCCTAAAGAGGGTCACCCTTTTGGTAGAGGGAAAGGTAAAACCGGTAAGGATAACCTTAGGTGATAACCTCTTGAGGTTGGAAGTATCCGACCCCGAATTCGGAGAGGCTTCGGACGAAATTGAAGTGGAATACATAGGTGAACCTATAAGCGTGGAATTTAACGCCAAATACCTAATTGACGCTTTGGACAACTTTGACAGCGAAAAAGTATGGTTGAAACTGGTTGACGAAGACTCTCCCGCCCTTTTGGAAGCGGAAAGTTCGGAACCTTACCTGTGTTTAATAATGCCCATGACCATTTAAGGTTCTATCTCCTTTTCTCTAACATCCTTTGGTCGGGAGTGGGGGTTATCCCCAAGTAGGAAGAAACCCTGTTTACTATTTCCGCCCAATAGGGTGCCGCCACCGTTCCGCCGTAAAGTAGATACCTACGGGGGGATTTGGGTTCATCAACCAACACCAAAAGAACATATTTAGGATTGGGGTAGGGAAAAAATCCTATAAAAGAGGTTACGTAACGGGTTGAGGAATACCTTCGGAGTTTAGGGTCGTAAACTTGGGCGGTTCCCGTTTTACCTCCCACTAAATAGTAATAGGGGTTCGCCTTTTTCCCCGTTCCCCTCACCACTATTTGACGCAAGGTATCCAAAATCCATTTACGGGTTTTTTCGTCAAAAAGAGGCTCCGTATTCAGGTATTGGGGGCTTGAAACTTTTACAACCTTTCCGTCCTCCCTAATTACCTTCTTAATGAGAATCGGACGGGGGGCATAACCGGTAAGCAAAGCGGCGTAGGAGCTTATCAAATGGGCGGGTGTAAGAGCCAACCCTTGTCCAAAGGCTATGTAAAGGCGGTTGGCGGGCAAATTCAGATTTGGTATGAGACCTTTCGTCGCACCGGGGTAGTTTACAATTTTCTCGTTCCACCCGAGAAGGTTTATAAGCCACTCTTCATCCTCCTTCGTTAGTTTCCTTGCTATTTGAACCACCCCGACATTGGAGGAGTGAACCAAAACATCCCTTACCGACAGATATCGGGTGGGAAGTCTCTCCGCATCTCTTACAATGTGTCTTCCTATATAAGTCTTACCCCCGTCTATGTAAATTTTTTCATCCTCGCTTATTCTTCCTTTGTAGAGTGCCAAACCGACGAAAAAAGGTTTTATTACCGAACCCATTTCAAAAACATCGGTAAAGGCTATGTTTTTACTGCTTAAAAATTCCTGCCAATTTCGGAAAGGTTTGTTGGGGTCAAAATCGGGATATACCGCCAATCCCAAAACTTCCCCCGTATAGGCATCCATTAAAAATAGGACAACCTTTTTGGGTTGCCATCTGGCGATTATTTTCCTCTTTACATCCTCAAGTATTGCCTGAATGGTGTAGTCTATCGTGAGGTAGACATCGGAGGTAAAGTTTTTCTTGAGGAGGGAATAAATTTCCCCTTCCACCAACCTGAGTCCCGAGGGAATTTTTTCTCCTTTGGGGGGTCTGAGGGGTCCGTAGCTATAAAAAATTTTTACCGCTCCCGCATAAAGGTATTTATCCGCAATTTTCTCTATCCCCGCCCGTCCCTCGCCTTCTTTGGATACGAAACCTATGGTGTTTGCCAAAAACCTACCGTGGGGATAAACCCTCTTGTTGGAGGCTATAGCACCCGTCCAATAGAGGACTTTAAATATATGGCACGCCTTCTGTAGGTAGAAATCGGTCTCTTCCCCCAAATGGGAGCATATTTGGAGTAACCTCTTTGGGGAAAAGGTGGATTTTTTGAAAACCTTTCTAAGGTATCTCCTTTCACGCCTCCAGAGTTCCCTCCTTTTGGCGGTGAACTTCAGATAAATTTCCCTGTCGGGTGACTGAAATAAGGTTACATACCTATCCCCCTTGGAGAGGAGTTTCAGTATCAATTTAGGTGAAAGGTTGAAAACTTTTGAAAAACTACGGGCAAAGAGCCTCTTTTCCTCCTCACTCAGTTTGTCCACAATGGCGTAATAAACATAGGTGTTTATCGTAAGGGCTACGGGAACGCCGTCGGAGGTGTAGATAACCCCCCTCCAACCGGGCAAGGTTATAGCCTTTTTATCGGAAAAGTGGGATAGAAGCTCGGAAAATTCTTCGTCGTCCATTAAAACTTGAACTTGGAAATATCTAAAGCCCAAAAGTAAAAACATAACTAAAAAGAAGAAATAGAGGTAGTAATAACGAAACTTTGGAATTTGCATTAAGAAACCCTTGTTCCGTTCTTAACCGACTTTTCAACCGTTAAAAGCGAAAAGTTTTCCCCGTCGTTTGCCGCCAAAAGCATTCCTTGGCTTTCTATTCCCATTAGCTTTTTCGGTTTCAAATTGGCAACCACAATAACTTTTTTACCCTTAAGCTCCTCGGGGGAGTAATAGGGTTTAATACCCGCAACGATAGTGCGGGGTTTTTCCTCCCCTAAGTCCACGGTAAGTTTGTAGAGCTTTTTGGCTTTTGGAATTTCTTCAATCCGCACAATTTCCCCAACTTTTAAAACCACCCTTTGGAAGTCCGCAAATTCTATATATTCAACCCCCTCGGGTTTTTGCTCCATTTTCTCCTCCTTAGGTTTTTCCTCAACCTTAACTATAAAGGTTAGGTCTTCTTCCGTTATTCTCCTAAAGAGGTTTTCCTTTTTGCCAACCCTATGGGGGGTTTTTAGGGATAGGGGTTTTAAACTGCCGAGGTTTTCAAATTCTTCCAAACCGAGCATTTTCAGGGCTTTTTCCATAGAAGTCGGCATGAAAGGGAACAAAAGGTGGGTCAAAATCCTAAGTCCGTCGGTAAGCAGATACAAAACCCCCTTAAGGGTTTCGGTTTTCCCCTCCTTATTGAGTTCCCAAGGTTTGGTTTGGTCTATGTAACGGTTTAAAAATTCCGCCAATCTTAAAGTTTCCTCAAGGGCTTTGTGGAATTTAAATTCCTCTACGAGTTTTTGGTAGTTACCCAAAACTTCCTCCGTCAGTTTGGCGTATTCTTCCGCGAGGGGAATGGCGTCGGTTTTTTCCACCCCACCTTCGGTGTATTTGTTTGCCATAGAGACCACCCGCGAGTAGAGGTTTCCAATTTCGTTCACCAGTTCACCGTTTACCCTGTTTAAGACACTCTCGCGGGTAAGATTTCCGTCTTCACCGAAGGGGGTTTCTCTAAAGAGGATATACCTAAAGGGGTCTACACCTATTTTTTCCACCGCCACGAAGGGGTCTATTACATTTCCCAAACTTTTGGAGATTTTGTGACCTTCTACCAGCCACCACCCGTGGGCAAATATCCGTTTGGGAAGCTCCTCACCCGCACTCATCAAAAAGGCAGGCCAATAGACCGCGTGAAACCTCAAGATGTCCTTACCGACCAGATGTAAATCCGCCGGCCACCACTCCTTGTATTCGGGTGAAGGGTATCCCACACCGCTTAGGTAGTTGGTCAAAGCGTCAAACCAAACGTAAACGGTTTGGTTTTCGTCAAAGGGGGCGACTATTCCCCACTTTACCCTATTTTTAGGGCGGGTTATAGAGATGTCCTTCAGACCTTGTTTTACGAATTCTTTAACCTCGTTGAAGCGGTATTCGGGTTTAACAAACTGCGGGTTTTTTTCGTAAAACTCCAAAAGTTTCTCCGTATATTTGGAAAGCCTAAAGTAGTAGGTTTCCTCCTTTATATACTCGCAGGGTTTTTTGTGAATCGGACAAACGTTACCCTCTAAAAGTTCCTTTTCCGTTTTAAATTCCTCACACCCTACGCAATACCAACCCTCGTAATGACCTTTATAGATGTCCCCGTTTTCGTAACACTTTTGGAGGATATATTTAACCGCCTCAACGTGGGCGGTTTCGGTGGTTCTTATAAACCTATCGTAGGAGATATTTAAAACCTTCCAAAGCTCCTTAAAGCGGTCGGCATTTCTGTCCGCCAACTCCTCGGGGGTAATACCGAGCTTTTCCGCGGTTTGTTGGATTTTTAGACCGTGTTCGTCCGTCCCCGTTAGGAAAAAAACCTTTTTACCCCTCAGGCGGTTAAATCGGGCTATAATGTCCGCCGCCACGGTCGTGTAGGCGTGTCCTAAATGGGGCTGACCGTTTACATAATAAATGGGTGTCGTAAGGAAAAATTTATCCGCCATTGGAGTTATAAATTTTTAACCACCCTTAGGGCATACCAGTCGTTTTTCTCCACAACCTTGGTGGGTTTGAGTTTTTGCTCCTCCAAAAGTTTGAGGAAATCTATGAGTTCACCCAAACGGTATATCCCCGAAAAGATTGCAATCTTCCCGATTTTGGGGGTTATGTCTTTGAGGACTTTCTCAAATATGGGAAGTTCCAAATTGGCAACGACCACCTCGTAAGTTCCCTCTATATCCTTCGGTTCACCCTTTTGGGCTTTTACGACCCCTTCAACCTTGTTGAGTTTGGCATTTTCAACCGTCTCCTCAACCGCCAAGGGGTCTATGTCTATTGCCAAAACCTCTTTTGCCCCCTTTTTTGCCGCAAATATGGAAAGAATTCCACTTCCGCACCCTACATCCCAAACCCTTTTACCCCTTAGCTCTTCTTCTTCCATTAATAAAAGGGTTAGTTGGGTGCTTTCGTGCAAACCCGTTCCGAAAGCTTTACCGGGATTTATTATCAGCGCGGTTTTGTCCGCAAACTCGCCGTTTGCAACCTCCCAAGGGGGGATTACCACCGTCTTATCGGAAATGGTTACGGGTTTGTAATATTCCTTCCAATCGCGGTAAACGACTTCCTCCTTACCCATTAGGTGGAAGGGAAAACTTTTGAGTTCCTCCTCGGTGTAAACCGCTATAACGTATTCCCCCGAAGGTTTGTTCTCCACTATTTCAAACCCCTCGGGAAAGTTCTCATATGCTTTCAAAATGTCCTCTTCCCGCAATTTAAAAAGATACCTTATCATTAAAAGGAAAAATTTAAAATCTCCAAACAATGGCGGGATTTATAAAGGCTCTCTTAGATTGGAGGAAATTGGAAAACCAGACCCTTTACGCAATTATTTTAGCGATAATATTAGGGGTTATTCTGCCCGAACTCGCTCAATACCTAAAGGTGGTAGGGGATATTTTCCTAAGGCTTCTCAAAGCTATAGCAATTCCATTGGTTATAACCTCTATTTTCGTCAGCATAGTTTCCTTGGGTTCTTTAAGGGAGCTAAAGAGCTTGGGACTAAAGGCGATAGCCTATTATACAGCCACCACCTTTTTGGCGGTTTTGACCGGTCTTATAGTCGTAAATCTGTTTTTTGGAAACGGTTTCTCCTCGGGAGAAGTTTCCCACTCCCAAACCTTCCAAGCAAGGGAGATATCCCTCCAAGATTTCCTCGTCGGTTTTTTCCCTTCAAATATCTTTCAAAGCTTGGCGGAAGGGAAAATCGTCCAAATAATTGTCTTTACCGTTTTACTCGCCTTGGGAGTTTTGGCAATTAAAGAAACCCTTAAGGGGAAGGAGACGGTAACAAACCTCTTTGAGGGTTTAAACGAAGCCTTTCTCAACACTGCGGGTTGGATTATCAAACTAACCCCTTTGGGGGTCTTTGCCATCGTCTACTACACGATTGCAACCCACGGGCTTGGCGCCTTTTCCTCTCTTTGGAAATACGCCTTGGCGGTGGTTTTGGGATTGCTTTGGCACGCAACGGTAAATTTGGGACTTATAGCCTACCTTTTGGCTAAGGTCAAACCCCACGAATACTTTGCCAAAGTTAGGGAAGCCCTCCTTATAGCCTTTTCAACCGCCTCCAGTAGCGCAACATTGCCCGTTTCCCTGCGGGTTGCCCAAGAAAAGGGTGGGGTTGATAAAAAGGTTGCGGGATTCATTCTACCTTTGGGGGCAACCGTCAATATGGATGGAACCGCACTATACGAAGCGGTGGCGGTAATGTTTATCGCCTCTATGTATGGAATAGATATGGATTTAACCAAACAGGTTATTATTTTGGTAACCGCAACCTTGGCGGCAATAGGCGCGGCGGGAATACCCAGTGCGGGATTGGTTACCATGACTTTGGTTCTCACCGCGGTGGGTCTGCCCTTGGAGGGTATAGCGATTATTTTGGCGATAGACCGATTTTTGGATATGCTTAGAACTTCCGTAAA
This sequence comes from Gammaproteobacteria bacterium, assembly GCA_003972855.1. Lineage (GTDB taxonomy): Bacteria > Aquificota > Aquificia > Aquificales > QOAS01 > QOAS01. Next base: position 24,407 of record QOAS01000154.1, read on the forward strand.
CGTTTGGGGAGACCTAATAGGGGCTAAATTGGTGGATAACCTCCAAAGGGGAAGGCTATAATTAAATCTTTTGGTTTTTTGCAAAACTATAAAGGGAGGACTAAAAATGGCAAAATGTTACGTTTGCGGTAAACATACCGTTTTCGGAAGGAGCGTAACCTTCTCCGGAGAGAGAAACCCCAGAAAATTTAAACCCAACCTCCAAAAGGTTAAAATAGAGCTTCCCGACGGTAGCCACAAGAGGGTTTACGTTTGCACCAAATGTTTAAAGGCTGGAAAAGTTAAGAGGGTTGTAAGGGTCCCCAAAGGGGAGGTTTAATTTGCCCTCCCTAATTTTACTTCTCGGAGGAAAAGGCAAACGCTTCGGCGGAAAGAAACAATTTTTAACCTTTGAAGGTAAGTTCCTCTTTGAGTTACTTCTTAAGCGTATAGAAGACCTCTTTACCGAAATCGTTTTGGTAGCCCCCGAAGAAGACCTAAATTGGTTAAAAGATAGATTTCCCCAATTTAAGTTTGCCAAAAGTGGAAAGGAAAGACAATTTTCGGTCTACAACGGTCTAAAAGAGGTAACCCAAGAGGTGGTGGTAGTTCACGACGGAGCCCGACCCTTGGCGGGTAGAAAACTCTTTGAGGAAGCCTTAAACTTAGGAGATTGCGACGGCAAAATTCCCGTAATTCCCTTAAGGGATACGGTAAAAGAGGTTTCTCCCGAAGGTGAAGTTATAAGAACGATACCCCGAGAGGGTCTGTTTGCTGTTCAAACCCCCCAAGGGTTTAAAACCGAAGTCCTAAAAGAGTGTCACGGAAGGGCTTTGGAAGAAAACTTTTTGGGAACCGACGACGCGGTTCTCCTTGAAAGGTGTCAAAAAAGGGTTTGCACCTTTGGGGGTAAAGTTACAAACTTAAAAATTACCTATCCCGAGGATTGGGAGATTGCAAAATGCCTCTTAAGGAGCTTGGAAAAATATTAAACTGGAAACTGTTACTGCTGTCGCTATTTTCCGCAACCGCACTGCAGTTTTACGTTGCGGTTAGACAAAAGGTTCCCTTTCAGGTTGAAGTTCCTATAGAAGGTATCCCCAAAGGTTACAAAGTCTTCCCCGAAAAGGCTATTATTCTCGGAAAAATTTCGGAGAAGTTACACCGCGAAGAGGTTTTAAATTGCTTTAAAGCCACCGTAAAGTGGGAAAAAGGAAAGAAATACCTCCAAGTTGAGGTAAAAGTTCCCATTCCTTCAGTCTTTGTGGAGATAGAAAGCGTTCACCCCAAAATTGTTCAGGTTAAACCAAGTCCTTTTTAACCACTTCCCCGCGGGGTGAAATTTCTTCAAAAACCAAACCTTGGAAGGTTTTAACTTTGGTCTCGTCCCAAAGCCAGCAATCGGGGGGAAGACCCGCTTTTAAACAGGTATGGGATAAAAAGGTTTGGGCGTCCCAACCGTATTCTATCGGCACTTGGGGAAGCAAAAGTCCGCTTCTACCCATAGCCTCAACTATTAGTCCGTCCCTTCCCACCTTTATAAGTTTCGGCAAAAGCCTTTTATCTTCCACTTTAAGCTCCCGCGGAGGGGTTAAAACGGTCAGCTCCAAAGTGGTGTTATTTAATTCCTCTTCGCTTTGCAAAGGGACAAAACGGGGGTCTTCAAAGGCGGCACTCAAAGAAGCTTGAACGGTAGCCTTCCAAAGGGGTAAAACCGGATAGGGAAAACCTATACATCCCCTAAGGTGTCCTCCCTTTTTCAGTGTAACGAAAACCCCCGCGGGTTGGCTAAATTTTTCCTTAACCCATTGGGGAACCTCTATATCCTTACCCTTTAGGGCGTTTTCTATAACACTCCTCGCCAGGTTTATTAAAATCTTGGCATCGTCGGTGGTAATCATAAATTTGAAAATTAACCGCAAATTGAGCGTTAAACTGTTAAACTTTAACGGGGAAAGATGAACCTTACCAGCAAAAGGGAAATATTAAAAAAAATTTATGAACCCTTCGGGCTTTCCTTGGCTTATTTAAATATTCCGCCCAATGCGATTACCTTGCTGTCAATAATAGCGGGAACTCTTTCCGCTTACGCCTTTTATACCCACCATGTTTTAACGGGGGCTACATTGCTCGTTATCTCCGGTTTGCTGGACTTGGCGGACGGAATAGTAGCAAGACACAACGACAGGGCTACGAAATTCGGCGCGGTTTTGGACTGGCTGGCGGATAAATTTGTGGACGGTTTGGTTTTGGGAGCGGTGGCGGTTGCTTACGCCAACCCTTGGATTGCCATAGTGCTTATAACGGTAAATATGCTCCACACCTTTGTAAAACCCGTTGCGTATGCGGAAATAGGCTTCTCCCAAAGGGAAAAAGGGAAAATTTGGGACCCCCTGGAGGGGGTAGGATTTTTCGGAAGACCGGAAACCCACATAGCGTTGGTATTTTTTGCGGTGCTGGAGAGGTTTATAGGCGGAAGTCTCACCTTGGGGGTTTACTTCATAACGGTTATGACCACCTTGTCGCTTATCCAAAGGGTCTTCTACCTTTATAGGAGGTTTGGAAATAAATTGGACTGATTGCCCGTTATGGAAAGCCCCTCAGTAGGTTAGTGACCTCCTCCCCTCATCAGAGATGAGGGGCTTCCCGCTTCATCGTGGGCAAAGCCCACTCCACGGGCGTTACTTCCCCGCGGTCCACGGGTAGGGCAGACATTAGGCGGTCTGCCAGCGCCTTTAAAAAGTTTAAGCTTTACGGGTCGCAGGGGATTTTTTCCCCTGCAGTTATTCCCCCTTTTTACACTATTATATCACCAAAAACAAAAAATCAAGACCTATCGGATGCCATTCATCCCCCCATCATAGATGAGGGGCTTTCTGGCGTGATTTCCTGTAAAAATGTTTCCATGGACTGGGAAAGTTACCTAAAACGGTTGGAAGACAGCTCCATAAGGGGTGAGGTAACAAAGGAAGACCTTTTGAAGTTACCCCAAATCCCTACCGAGTATCTCCCCCTTATGGTTTACCACGCGGGAAAGGTTAAAAAACACTTTTTCGGGAACGAAATAGAATTCTGCAGTATCGTTAATGCAAAGTCGGGAGCCTGCTCGGAAGACTGTAAATTTTGCGCCCAATCGCGCCACTACAATACCCGAGTTCCCGTTTATACCTTTTTGGATGAAAAGGAGATTGTAAAGGGAGCGGAGTTGGCAAACCTTTTCGGCTCCAAGCGTTACAGTTTGGTTTTAAGCGGACGCTCCGCCGGTGACCGAGAAATTGAAAGAATGGTTTCCGTAGCCCGAAGAATAAAGGAAAAGCTACCCCAACTGAAACTGTGCTTTTCCGCGGGGACACTAAACGGGGAACAGATAAGGAGACTAAAAGAGGCGGGCTTTAGCAGACTCCACTGCAATTTGGAGACCTCCGAAAGGTTTTTCCCGCAAATAGTTTCCACCCACGGTTGGAGGGAAAGATACGAAACCCTTTTGAGGGCTAAAGAGTTGGGATTGGAAACCTGCTCAGGGGGTATTTTCGGTTTAGGGGAAACTTGGGAGGACAGGGTAGATTTGGCTCTAACCCTTTCGGAGTTGAAAGTAGACTCCATACCCCTAAACTTTTTGATTCCGATACCGGGAACACCCCTTGAAGGTCAAAAACTCCTTTCACCAAAGGATGCCCTTGTGACTGTAGCCATATTTAGGTTTGCCTGTCCCAAAGCGGAACTACGGCTGGCGGGAGGTAGGGAAAGGATTTTGGGGGATTACCTCGGAATGGCAAACTTTATGGTAAACGCCCACATGGTCGGCGGGTATCTAACCCGTGCGGGCAGAGACCCCCAAGAGGACAAGAAAATGGTTGAAGGAATAGGTCTTAAACTTATTTGAAAATTCCCCCGCTTTGCGGGTTTAATATTGAAGACTTTATGAACCTATTTAACGCCCTAAAACAGCTAAAGAGCCTCCAAGAAACTTTTAACAAGTTTAAAGAGGAGTTGGAAAAGGAAACGGTAACCTATGAAGATGAAAATTTCAAAATAGTTTCCAACCTTGCGGGGGAAATCTTGCACCTTGAGATAAAAAACGGCGAATGCAAAACTTTGGAAAAGGAACTCCTAAAGGCTCTGAAGGAAGTAAACAGACAAACAAGGGAGAAAATAAAAGAGAAAGCTCAAAATTCCCTAATGGGTTCAATGGGGCTTTTCTAAAATGCGGTTTATACCCGCGGAAATAGAAAAAGCTCTAAAGGAGATACAAAAACTCCCCGGCTACGGGGAGAGGGGAGCTCAAAGACTTCTCTACGGTCTTTTAAAACTTCCCCCCAAGGAGAGGCTCTCTATAGTAAAGGCACTTGCGGAGGCTACCAAAAGGTTAAACCCCTGCAAGGAGTGTGGAATTTACACCGACAAGGAGGTTTGCGATATATGCACCTCCCCCGAGAGAAACAAAAAACTTTTAACGGTGGTTGAAGAAAGTAGCGACGCCTATGCCATAGAGAGGTTGGGGAGGTATAGAGGGGTTTACCACATATTGGGGGGAAGAATTTCACCCTTAGAGGGTATATCCGCGGAAGACCTAAATATAGACAAACTTTTGGAGAGGATTGAAAAGTATAAAACCGATGAGGTTATTTTGGCTACCAATCCCAACACCGAAGGTGAGGCAACCGCTTCCTATTTAGCCCACCTGCTTAAGAGAAAATTTCCCAATCTGAAAATAACCCGCATCGGTTTCGGAGCGGCTTTCGGAACTTATTTAGAGCTTTTGGACGAGTTTTCCCTCTCAACCGCGTTTGAAAACCGCAAAGAGTTTTAAGATTTAAAACCCTTAAATGGAGTTGGATAAACTTTTGACGGTAGCCAAAGAATCCGCACTTATAGGTGGACAAGTTTTAAAGGAAAATTTCGGTAAAGTCAAAACGGAGGAGATAGAAGAAAAGGGACCCAAAGATTTCGTTTCCTTTGTAGACCGAAAGGCGGAGGAGAGAATCAGGGACTACCTCAAAGGAAAGTTTCCCGAATTTTCCATACTCGGAGAGGAAGGGGGATTGGAAGAAAAAGGAAACCTATTTTGGGTTATAGACCCCTTGGATGGAACCAAAAACTTTTTGGCGGGTTTTCCTATTTTCGGCGTATCGGTCGCCTTGGTGGATGCGGAAAAAAATTTCCAACCTTTGGTGGGAGCGGTATACCTACCCTATTGGGACGAACTCTATTACGCTTCCCTCGGTGGTGGAGCTTTTAAAAACGGAAAACCTATTAGGGTGAATACCCATAAAAAGGAACTCAAAAAGTGTTTTTATTGCTACGGTTTTCCCTCCAGAGCCAAGAGAGACCTAAACCTTTACTGCGAAATAATGCTTAGCATTTTCGGGAAAGTAGCCTCTTTGCGCCGACCCGGTGCGGCGGCGGTGGATTTGGTTTACGTGGCGGAAGGTATATTTGACGGAACCTTTGAGTTTGAGCTAAAGATTTGGGATGTTGCGGCTGGAAGCCTTATAGTAAGGGAAGCGGGCGGTAAAGTTGAATGGTTAAACTTTAATACAACCGATTGGCGGTTAGACCTCGTAGCCTCCATTCCCCAATTCTTTGAGGAGATAAAAACGGAAGTAGAAAGTAGGCTTTAAAACTTAACCATACGCAAAAAGGAGGGGATAAATTTCATCCACAATTTAACCGCTTCCTCACTTACTATTTCAAATTTGTCCAAAGGGGTATGGCGGTAAGGAAAGGGATTGGAGGCAAAAAATAGGGTTCTCGCCCCTTTTCTACGGAAAGGAATATGGTCGGAACGCCCGCTTCTACCCTCGGTAAAAGTTATCTTTAGCCCCAATGTGTTTGCCACTTCCCAACATTGATTGATTAAGGACCTACTGCAAAAACCTTCCCCGTCTCTTACCAAAATTGCGGGAGTTCTCCAACCTACCGTATCCACACTAATGGCAACGGTGTCTATTATTTCCCACTTAGGTAAATTTTCAACAAAGTGGGTTGCCCCCAAAAGCCCGTATTCCTCCAAATCGGTAAAGAGAATTCTAAATCTACAACCCTTTGGCGGTTCAAAATTTATAGCCAACCACAGGAGAAGGGCTACCGAAAGCGCGTTATCTATAGCCCCCGGGGTAAAGGGTTTGGTATCGTAATGGGCAATAAAGGTTAAAACCTTTTGCCCTACACCCTTTTCCAGCCAAATATTTTCCCCTTTTACTTTAACTTCTTTGGTTTCGCTTCTTATGACAACTTGAGAGCCTTCCGATAAAAGCCTTGCGTCGGAAGGTTTGACCGAAACCGTCGGTAAAAGCCCCGCGGAAATACCGCTGTAAACTTCATCCACCTCCGGGCGGAAAACCACAATCCCTAAAGCTCCTTTGCGGTGTAAGAGCTTTTCCTTTTCCCTAAAGGGTAACTTTCCCTCCCTTACCAAGGCTATTTTTCCTTTCAGATTTTTACTCTTCAACTCCTGAGAGGTTGCAAAACCGCAATCGGTTAAAATCCCTCCGACTACCTTGGAAGGGGAGTTGGTATAAGGAATGGCACTAAAGCGGTTGAGTCCAACTTCAACAAATCCCCCAATCGGTTTCAGGAGGGAAACCTCAAAAGATTGGGTTTTAAATCCGCCCAACCTTTTAAGGGTTTCCTTTAAAAACTTTCTAACCGCAAGGTGGTGGGGGGAAGAGGGAAACCTCTCCGCGGAAGATATAAAACGGGTTAATTCCAAAACGAAGTTAATACCCCTTTTCATCAATATACCGGCGTCAGAAGATTCCTGTATTTTTCCAACTTACCCCTTACCGCGCTAAAGAATACTTCTTGAACTTTCTTTGTTATTTCTCCAACTTTTCCGTCACCTATTTTTCTGTTATCCACTTCCACAATGGGGGTTACTTCCGCCGCGGTTCCCGTCATGAAAATTTCGTCCGCTATGTAAAGCTCGCTACGGGATATCGGTCTTTCTATAACCTCTATGCCCAAGTCCTCTTTTAAAATACGGATAACCAACGCCCTCGTTATACCCTCCAAAATGTGTTCGCTAACCGAAGGCGTATAAACCACGCCGTTCCTCACAAGGAAGATGTTTTCACCGCTACCCTCCGCAACGAAACCGTTGGCGTTGAGCATTATAGCCTCGTCGTATCCACCCAAAAGGGCTTCGGTTTTCGCCAACGCACTATTTACGTAAGCCCCTGCAATCTTATACCTCGCGGGGATTGAATTATCATCGTTTCTGACCCACGAGGAGACCTTTGCCCTTATACCCTTTTGGGGGTCAAGATATGCACCAAACGGGTATAGGTAAATGGCTATTTCGGGGGTGTAACCGACCAATTTCGGGGTTAGTTTCAAATCCTTAAAGTAGACTATGGGGCGAATATAGATATCTTCCCTTACTCCACTTTCTTTGAGGAGTTCTCGGGTAATTTCCACCAATTGCTGGGGGGTATAGGGGAGTTCCATAAACATAGCTTTGGCATTTTTTAAAAGCCTTTCGTAGTGCTGGTAACCCGCCAAAATGTAAAGTTGTTCCTCCTCTTGGTTCCAATATGCCCTAATCCCCTCAAAAACGGCGGTTCCGTAGTGGAAAGAGTTGGTTTTTATGCTTATCTTTGCTTCCTCTATGGGAACTATTTTTCCTTCAAAAAACGCCAATTCTCGCTCCACAGCAAACCTCCTATAGGTTTTTAACAATTTTACCGCCTAAAGCTCAAAACTTTCGTCAACTTACATTTGATAAAAAATCTTTATCCACACCAATTTTGAACTTTATCCACATTGTAAAACCCTTGATAGAGTAAGGTTTTGTGGATTTTTATCCACAGAATATCCACACAATTGTAATTTTTGTGGATAAAATACACCTTTTTGAGACTCAATATCAGTTAGCTTGACATTAAATACTAAAATTTAGTTGCTTGACAATAGATACAAACAGGGTAAAACTGCAAAAGTTTTAAATAACACAAACTTCAAGATGTCTTCTTTTATCCACACAAATTTTACTTTTGTGGATAAATTCGTGGATAAATTTTTCGTCTTAGTATAAAGCGGTCTATATTTGTCAAGTTATATCCTTTTATCCACACAAATTATCATTGCGAAAATCTCAATTTTGCGTCGTTCTGAGCTTACTCTCCCAATGGTTTCAGTGTCAGCAATTGAAATTTGCAAAATGCAAGTCTATTATTAATAATTATTAAAAAAATAAATAGCTATCTATTCGTTTAATAGCCAGCTATATATACGCCCAGATTAAAAATTTGTTATTTTTTATATTAATAATAGGCGGAATGTCAAGTTTCATCTCGCCTTACTGCGACAAGGGTTTCCCGTTATCCACACAAATTTTGTTTTTGTGGATAAATGAATGTCAAATTTTACGAAATTCTTGTGGCTGTAAGGCGAAATTTATCCACATTTCAAACTTGACAACAACGAAATAACTTGACAAAATAATTTCACTTGAGAGGTTCCGAGCCTACTCTCTCAAGGGTTTGGGATTTTTATCCACACAAAAGTTCCTTGTGTGGAGATACTGAGTCTCAAAATTGCGGAAGTTATTGATAGAGTAAGTCAAACCTATGTGGATAAAAATTCCACTTTTTGTGGACAAAGGAAATTTCCACAAATAATATTTGGTAGCCTTTTGAGGTTAAAATTTCTAAAGGTGGAGCTTTTAGAGGAGCTAATAGAGAACCGTAAAAGGTTTTCCAAACTGGTGGTAAAACCCTGCGGTGAAATAAAAGGAGAGGTTACCGTTTCGGGAGCCAAAAATTCCGCACTTCCACTTTTGGCGTCCGCCCTTTTGGTGGAAGAACTTATTTTGGAAAACTTTCCCCTTTTGCTTGACACCCTTTACGCCCTGAAAATTTTAAAAAACCTTGGAAAGGAGGTGGAGCTAAATCCTACCCTAAAAAGGGTTAGGATTTACGGGGAAATAAAACGGGTTAAGGTTCCGCATGAACTTTCTTCCCGCTTTAGGGGTTCTATTTTGTTTTTGGGTGGACTTTTGGGGGCAAAGGGTGAAGCGGTAATTTCCCACCCCGGCGGTTGCGCCATCGGTGCTAGACCTATAGACCAACACTTGAAGTTTTTAAGCCATTTGGGGGCAAACCTAACCATTGAGGGAGGTTACATAAACGCTTCGCTCCCAAAAGGGGTTAAAAATTCCAAATTCGCCTTTGACTTGGTAACCGTTACGGGAACGGAAAATGCCCTTTTGACTTTGGCGGGTTTGGAGGGTGAATTCATTTTGGACAATATCGCTTTGGAACCGGAGGTTTTTGACCTCATAGACTTTTTGCGTAAGTTGGGTTTACAAATTCAAACCTACGGAAGGACTTTGAAAGTATCCGTTCCACCAAAGGGGAGGTTAAAGAGAAAGGTAACCCATAGGGTGATACCCGACCGAATAGAGGCGGGAACCTTTTTGGTTTTGGGTGCGCTTTTGGGAAATCCCTTAAAGGTTTCAGGATTGAACACCGACCATCTCGGTGTTTTGTTGGAAAAGCTAAAAGAGGCGGGTGCAAGTTTGAAGATACTATCACCTTCGGAGGCGGAAATTTATAGGGCTACACCTCCCAAGGGATTATTCATAGAAACCGCTCCCTATCCCGGTTTTCCCACCGATATGCAAGCGCAATTTATGGCTATGCTTTCAGTAGCGAGGGGAAGTTCCGTAATA
>QOAS01000001.1 GCA_003972855.1 Gammaproteobacteria bacterium
AAAGTGGGATGAAATAGAAGGACACCCTAATGTAAATATAGACAAGGAAAAACTTAACGAACTTTTAGGGTTTTTGGCATTTTTGATTTTTAAACACAAAAGGGAGTATATTCGCAGCTCCCAACTGTGGGAAGAAGAGGGATTTATAGAACTCTTAAAGGAAAGCTTTGAAAATTACCTTTCCGAAAAATGTGGGGTAGAATTTAATGAAAACCAAAAAAAGGAAATATCTCCCAAGTGTTTAAAAGAACTCTTAAAAGGTCTTTTAATACTCTTTTACATCCACGAAAAGGAGGTAGGAGGAGATTTCGCCTTAGAGTTTTATCATAAATCCATTCAGGAATACCTAACAGCAGAATATTTTTACTTAAAAATGTTAAAGCTTCCCGATAATGTGGAGGAAGCGGAAAACATCATTTGGGACTTATTCTCCCATAGACAAATTACACCCGAAATAAGGGAATTTTTAGAGCAAATAATAGAGAAACGCCGTGAGGAAGATAGGGAAAAACAAAACCAATTTTTGGAAAAAATGAAGAAAGTCTTCCCTTCTTTGTTGGAAAAGGATTTTGTTGTTAAACCTTGTGAGTTGGTTGGAGAAAAACCTTTAAATAAACCTCTTTGGTGTTTTGGGAATTTGTGGATTTTTGCGGGTAAAGTTTCGGAGATTTATTTGGAGGAATTAAAGGATATTCCTATTAGTGAAAAGTGGAAGTATCATTTTCTAAATACTATTTGGAGAAAAAAAGAAAGTTATAAAGATTTATTTACTCGTTTATTAATATTCTCACAGGGAAATGAAGATACCTTTCTTTTTGATGGTCAAAAAAGAATTTATTTCAGTTACATTGATCTTAGTAAGTCAAATCTAACAGAAATTAATCTTATAGGTTTTAAATTAAAAGGAATATTGTTAGAAGAAGCTACTCTTAATAAAGCTAACTTAATAGGAGCTAACTTAATAGAGGCTAATCTAAATAAGGCTGATCTTAGGAGTGCTTTCCTAATAGGTGCTTTTTTAACGAAAGCTAAATTAATTAATGCCAATCTAAAAGATGCTGATCTAAGAGGGTGTGATTTAAGTAATGCAATATTAGTAAGAAGTAATTTCCAAAATGCAAACCTTAGCGGGGCAAATTTAGAAAATGCTTCCTTAATAAATGCTAATTTAAGCAATTGTGATTTAACTTTTTGTAATTTAGTTAATGCTAATTTAACAAATGCTTGTTTATTGAATGCGAATTTAAGAAACTCCATTTTAATACGAGCAATTTTTGACATAAAGCAAATTAAAAAAGCCCGCAATTGGGACAAAGCCATATACGATGATGAAATGAAAAAGAAACTCGGGTTGGCTTAAAAGCCCTTTTCTTCCCCCTTTATTGTAGCGATTTTTCTATTTCTCCCCTTAGTATCCCCATAAGCTCATCCAACCTATTGTGGAGGGTATGGTCGTCGTCCAACTCGTAGAGGTTTAAAGATTTCGCAACCTCCTTGAGTTTATAAACGGGTGTATTGTCCACTACGGTGTCTTTCTTTGCCACCACTGAAACCACCTTGGGATGGGCTAAAGTTAAAAGTCTTCCATTGGCGTGTTTTATATCCCAATGCATAAGCCTTATAAAGGTCTTGTAGTCCTCTATATACTCACCTCCGTAGAGGAGGAAGATTTTTTCCTTTCCGTAGAGGGGATTCCACTTTTGGAGATTGTCAAACAGCGTGGTAGGAGGGGTGATAAGGATAACCCTTTTGAGGTTGGGATTACTCAAAACTTCGGGAGAATTAACCAAGAAATCCAACCAAGTGTAGGCTCCCATAGAAGAGCCTATTAGTAAAAAGGGTTTATCGGTTTTTACCCAACCCTTTAGGGTTTCCAACACTTCCCAAGGGTAAGCCCCCTTGCGTAGGTAGTCCAAAGTTATGCAATTAAACTCTCCCCCTAAGTTTTCCGTTAGCCTTTTTACCTCTCCCGCCTTGGTTCCTTCGCAAGAAGAACCCAACCCGTGAAGGTGATAAACCCTGAAGTTCGCCATAAGTGGGTAGATTTTAAACCCCGCGCGGAGGCATCGGGCTTACCCTTGCTCCCTTTCGGGCCTGGGGGATTCACCCTAGCCCCCCGCGGGGCGGTATAAAGCTGTTTTTTTACTGGCGGAGGGGGAGGGATTCGAACCCTCGGTGCCCGTAAAACGGGCACACGGCGTTTCCAGCGCCGCGCCTTCGTCCGCTCGGCCACCCCTCCTGCGGACTACCGGGAGTTAAAAATATACAGGAAATTCCTCCAAAAGTCAATCTTTAGCATAAGCTAAACTCATTTAGGGGATGCATTCGGTTTACCTCTACGTAAAGAGGAGTCAGGAGGCAATAAACTTCGCCCGAAGGATTAAAAATATTGTAACCCGCGAGGGTTTTAAGGTGGTAAGCGACCAAGAGGAGTTGGATTTTGTGGAAAAAATAGACCCCGCGGAGATAAAAAATTGCAACCTCTGTGTGGCAATAGGGGGTGACGGAACCTTTTTGGCGGCGGGTCAAAAGGTAGCCCCCTTAGGCGTTCCGATAATAGGTATCAACCTCGGAAGGTTTGGTTTTTTAACGGAAATAGAAACCTCCGAAGTAAATAACCTCCTTCCGAAAGCCTTAAGGGGTGAACTTCCCCTCCAAGAGAGAATGGTTTTAGAGGTTTTTTTAGAGAACGACAAAGGGAGGAAATTTGTAGGATACGCCATTAACGATATAGTGATAAGTAAGTCCGCCCTCGCAAGGATGATAGATATTTCCATAGACACCTCTTTGGGACACTTAGGAACTATTTCGGGGGATGGTATTATCGTTTCCACCCCTACGGGTTCAACCGCTTACGCCCTCGCGGCGGGGGGACCCATAGTTTACCCCACTTTGGACGCAAAGATATTGGTTCCCATATGTCCCCACACCTTAACCCAAAGACCTTTGGTGGTGGCGGGAGATGTGGCTATATATCTTCAACTAAAGACCGATTACAGCCAAGTTTACCTAACGGTGGACGGACAATTCGGCGAGGAAATCTCGGTTAAGGACAGGATTATAGTCCAAAAGGCACCCTTTAAGTTGAGAATGTTTCTCCACCCCTTTAGGAGTTACTTTGACCTCCTCAGAATCAAACTGAAGTGGGGTAGAAGGTGACCCCCTTCCTTTGTAATTAAAATCTCTACCTAATGAGTAAACAGCGTAGGAAAACGATTTCCGTAATAGGGGCTGGAAATGTAGGAGAACACGTTGCCAGCTTAGCCCTTCTAAAGGGTCTCGGCGACGTTAGGCTTTTTGATATTCCCCGCAAAGACGGGGATAAAGTCTTTGAACCCGTCAAAGGTAAAGCCCTTGACCTCCAGCAGATGCTTTCCGCCCTTGAAATTGACGCCAAAGTGGAAGGCTTTACCGTCTCCCCCGACGGAAAAAGCGGTTACGAAGCCCTTGAAGGTAGCGATATAGTCGTTATTACCGCCGGCTTTCCTAGACGCCCCGGAATGTCCAGGGAAGACCTCTTGGACAAAAATATCCAAATCCTAAAGGCTATTGTTCCCAATATTCAAAAATACGCCCCCAATTCCATAGTTATAGTGGTAACAAACCCCGTGGACACGATGACCTATGCAACCTACAAGCTATTGGGCTTTCCCACAAAAAGGGTAATGGGAATGGCGGGAATATTGGACAGCGCCCGTTTTAGGACTTTCATTTCCTACAAGTTGGGGGTATCGCCCAAAGACGTTCACGCATATGTTATAGGTGGACACGGCGACGAAATGGTGCCGATAATTTCCCGTTCCAACGTTAAAGGAATACCCCTAAAGAACCTGCTCACTGAAGAAGAAATAAAGGAGATAGTGGAGAGGACAAAATTTGGAGGAGGGGAGATAGTGGCACTTATGGGAACAAGTGCCTACTATGCGCCCGCAATGGCGGTTGTGGAGATGATAGAGAGCATACTGTTGGACGCCAAGAGGATACACCCGTGTTCGGTATATATAGAAAAGAACGAGTTTTACGAAGTTGAAGACATATGCGTAGGACTGCCGGTATTGTTGGGTAAAGACGGTTGGGAAAAGGTCATAGAAGTTCCCATAAGCGAGGAGGAACGCCAGCAGTGGAGAAAATCGGTGGAGAGTGTTAAAAGAACGATAGAAATGGCTAAAAAATTCCTCTAAATGGAGATTTGTTTAACCTTGTCGGGTGGAGTTGCACGAGGTCTTGCCCACATAGGGGTTTTAAAGGCTCTTTTGAGTGCGGGAATAAAGATAAAAGCTATCTCGGGAAGTTCCGCGGGTGCCATAGTGGGGGCTTTCGCCTCCGCGGGATACACCCCCGACCAAATGGTGGAAATAGCCCTATCGGTTTCCCCTTTTAAGGTTTTTAAGCCCTCATTTCCCCCTAAGGTGTCTTTACTTTCGGGTAAACCCGTTGAGGAGTTTTTTAGAAAATACCTTCCGAAGAGTTTTGAGGAGTTGAAAATCCCCCTTTGGGTTTCCGCTACCGACCTTAAAACCGGCGAAGGGGTTTTAATAAACCGCGGAGACCTCCCCAAGGCGGTTACCGCTTCCTCCGCTTTGCCTCCCTTTTTCCCCCCGGTGGAGCTGGAGGGGAGACTTTTAAACGACGGGGGTTTTACCAACGACCTTCCGGTGGAACCCTTTTTAAGGGAAAACTGCTTTAGGTTGTGCGTGGACGTTACCCCTTTAGGGGAAAAGGAGAAATTCTCCAACCCCGTAGATGTGGCTATGAGAAGTCTTTTTATAGCCTTGCGGGGGATAAAACTTCAAAAATACGCCCTTTGCGACCGAGTTTTAACACCCGACTTAAGGGGTTACAGTTTCGTAAACTACCGCGCGGTTAATAAACTCGTTGAAAAGGGCTTTGAGTGTGCGGTTAAGTTTTTAAAATCTCTTTAACCTCAAATGGAGTTTTCCCAGCTAAAAAGACTCGTGGAAAGTTTCGGAAAGTTAAGAGTTGCGGTTGTGGGCGACATAATACTTGACAAATATGTATTCGGAAAGGTTGAAAGGATTTCTCCCGAAGCGCCCGTTCCCATTCTTGAGGTGGAAAGGGAAGAATACCGCGCCGGAGGCGCGGCTAACGTGGCTTTAAACTTAAAAGCCATTGGAGTCGGAGAGGTTGCCCTTTTGGGTAGAATAGGGGCGGATAGCGAAGGCGAGAGGCTTAAACAAATATTAAGCGAGAAAGGAATAGCCTCCTATTTGATAGAAACCGAGGAAGTTCCGACCACTTTAAAAACCCGCCTGATAGGGAGAGCCCAACAACTCCTTAGGGTGGATAGGGAAAGTAAAAAACTTTTGGAGGAAGGGGAAAGTAAAAGGATTATTGCACTCCTTGAGGAGTTTAAACCTAACGCCGTTATCCTCTCCGATTACGCCAAGGGGGTGGTAAATCCGACCCTTGTGGAGGGTTTGAGGAAATTAAACATTCCCGTATTCGTAGACCCCCGCCCGAAGAATACCCTCCTTTATAAGGGTTTCACCTGCGTTACCCCCAACCTAAAGGAGTTTGAGGAGATGAAAACCCTTTTGGGGATAAAGGAAAACAACTTTGAAGGGGACACCCAAAAGCTTAAGGAAAAGTTAAACCTCCAAAGGTTGGTGGTAACCCTCAGCGAGAGGGGAATAGCTTTGGTTGAACCTTCGGGGGTTAAATACTTTCCCGCAACCGCCAAAGAAGTTTACGATGTTACGGGGGCGGGCGATACGGTCGTTGCCACCCTTTGCGCCGGCGTATCCGCCGGAGGCGATTGGGAGAGTGCCTGCAAATTGGCAAATATTACCGCGGGAATAGTGGTGGGAAAATTGGGAACCGCGGTGCCGACTTTGGAGGAGATTTTTAGTCACCTCAAACAAGGGCTTTAACTGTTAGGGCAAAGGCAAATTGGAGAAAGGTAAATCCGAGTGACCAAAGGTAGCAAGAAAATCGGGAAGAAGCCTTTTTTAGGAGGAGAAAGAAAAATAAGGGAAACACAAAGAGTGGAAAAGTAAACATTGCAACCCCGAAAAGGGCATTTTTTAAAAATTTCTTCGCGGGAGGTTTGTAGAGGAAACTATTTCCCAATCCGACTTTATACTCGTCACTTTTCATAATTACGTTGTAGCCCGCGGTGGAAGTAAAAAGGGAGGTTTTTTCCAGCACCAAAAAACCCTTGGGGGTAAGTTGGGCGGATTTTGCGGTAACTATTTCGTCGCCTATTTTTACCACAACTCGGTAAAAGCGGTTTTCCTCCCTCTTATCAAAGAAGAAGGAGAGTTCTTTCTCCGCAAAAAAACTCCGAGGCGGAATGGTCAAAAGAACCTGTTTTCCAAATTGAAATTTTAGATATTTACTGACATGGGAAACCTTTTGATAATTAACGAAATAAGAGACAACAGCACCCGTAACGGAAATGGTCGCAATTGCCAACTGCAAAGGTAACAAAATTCTTTTATCGGAAACCCCGAAGGTGTAAAAGGTGTGAAAGATTTTATGCTCCTTTAGATGGTAAATTAGGTTTCCCCCCGCAACAAATACCGACAGAGAAAGGGATAAAACAAAGGTATAAATCCCTATAAGGAGCAAAAATAAGAGGGAATCCTTAAGGGGCATCGTAAAGAGAAGGTGCAAGGTATTAAAAAGTTGGATTGAAAGTATAAATAGAAAGAAGAGAACCGACACCGAAAGGAGAGATTTCAGATAACTCTTAATTAGGTAGTCGGTAAAGAGCATCTAAACTAAACATTAAACCTGAATATGATTACATCGCCATCTTGAACTTCGTAATCCTTTCCTTCTAGTCTGCTAACCCCCGCTTCCCTCGCTCCGACCCAACCGCCGTATTTGATAAAGTCGTCGTAAGAGACCACCTCCGCGGCGATAAATCCCCTTTCAAAATCGCTGTGGATTTTACCCGCCGCTTGGGGAGCTTTGGTTCCCTTTTTGATAGTCCAAGCCCTTGCTTCTTTTTCACCCGCGGTAAAGAAGGTAACCAAGTTCAGCAGTTTGTAACCTTCCCTTATAACCTTGTGAAGTCCGGGTTCGTTTAGTCCGTATTCCTTTAGCAGTTCCTCTTTCTCTTCTCCCTTTAGTTGGGCAAGCTCCTCTTCCAGCTTCGCACAAATTACGACAACGGGGGCGTTTTCCTTTTGGGCGTATTCCTTTACCTTTTCAACATATTTGTTACCCTCGGGAAGGTCCTCCTCCTTTACATTGGCTATATACATAATCGGTTTAGTCGTAAGGAGAAAAAGCTCTTTGGTTGCGTAATTCCAAGCCTCCTCAGAAAGTTGGTTTTTATACCTCCTCAAGGGTTCCAATTTTTCCAATATACCTTTAAGGGTTAATAGGATTTCTTGCTCCCCCTTAGCCTCCTTTTTTCCTATCTTTGCCAGTTTGGAAACTTTTTCCAGCCGTTTTTCCACACTTTCCAAGTCCTTGGCTATAAGCTCCAAATCAACAATCTCTATGTCCCTTACGGGGTCTACACTTCCCTCAACGTGGACTATATTCTCATCTTCAAAACAGCGGACTACCATTCCTATGGCGTCCACTTCCCTAATGTGGGCAAGAAATTGGTTTCCCAATCCCTCTCCTTTTGACGCACCCCTCACCAATCCCGCTATGTCTCTAAATTCCAGATAGGTGGGCGTTATCTTTTGGGATTTTTCTATTTTTGCAATCTCGTAAAGCCTCGGGTCGGGGACGGGGACTTTACCGATGTTGGGTTCTATCGTGCAAAAAGGGTAGTTGGCGGCTTCCGCCTTTGTGCTTTCCGTTAGGGCGTTAAAGAGGGTAGACTTTCCAACATTGGGTAGTCCCACTATTCCGAGCGAAAAACCCATTGTAAGGGTGAGAAATTATAAAACTTCACACATTCCGAAACCTTCCGCGGTTCTCTGTCCCAACCCCTTTTGGTAAAGTTTTTTCAAAACTTCGGGGTTTCCCTCCAATTCAAAAATCCCCTCATAGGAGGGGATTTTTAAATACCCCCTTTGGGTTTCCCTTTCGTAACCCGCCAATTTCAGTTTTACAACCTTTTTTTCACACAAAAATAGTTTAAGTTTTTACCACACCTTTTGGGTTTAATCTTTATCCAACTATAGGGGTATCCCAAAGTTTCAAAAATCCTCTTTTGGACTTTGTTAAATTCCTCCTCAAACTTGGGGTCGGTTGGCTCTACAACTTTCCCGCTTTTGTCCTTTAAGTGGATTGGCGAAAGGGTTTTAAAAACCAACTTGGAGGTATTTTCGGAAATTTTCTCCTCCAAAGGTTTTATAGTTATCAAAATTAAGAAAAACTTGAAATTTTGTTTTGGATAATGTTAGAATTTCCGCCAAAGGTAGGCTCCTTAGGAAGGCTGTCCCGCCCACAGATAACAAGAACAAAGGGAGCGGGGTAAACAGCCAAAAACTTATGAAAGCTAAAAAGTATTCCCCGAGTCCGTGAAATGGATAGGGGGTAGTAGGCACGCCTTAGAGCGTGCAGGGATGAACGGGGAAAGGGCTTTTACTATCGCCTGAAACATTTTTTAAATTTTTACCCTTTCTCCGTTCCTTAAAAGGTGTTTCCCAACGACAATAATTTCCTATGAAAGTTGAAGGAACGCTAAGGGTTCCCTCCGATAAGTCCATATCCCACAGAGCGATAATTTTTGGAAGTCTTGCCCAAGGGGAAACCCTCGTAAGAAATTGGCTTTGCTCCGCGGATACCTTGGCAACGCTTGAAATATACCGAGCCTTGGGTGTAGAAATTGAAGAACTCAAAGAAAACGAACTCCTTGTAAAAGGGAAGGGACTTTTTTCCTTTAAGGAGCCTAACGACATTTTGGACGCCAAAAATTCGGGAACGACCGCCCGCCTTACATTGGGGGTTTTATCCGCCCAACCTTTCTTTGCGGTTTTAACGGGGGATAGTTCCCTTCGGCGGAGACCTATGCTTAGGGTGGTTCAGCCCCTAAGGGAAATGGGGGCAAACCTTGACGGTAGAAGCGAAGGAAACTACCTACCCGTAGCGGTTAGGGGAGGGAAGCTCAAAGGTATAAGCTTTTTCAACCGAAAGGCTTCCGCCCAAGTAAAGTCTGCCCTCCTCTTGGCGGGTTTGCACGCCCAAGGCACTACCGAAGTTAAAGAACCTTACCTTTCCAGAGACCACACGGAGAGACTTTTAAAACTTTATGAAGTTCCCGTTGAGGTGGAAAAAGGTGAAAATGAAATAACCGTAAGGGTTAAAGGTGGATACCAACCTCAAGGGAATAAAGAGATTTTCGTTCCCGCCGACCCTTCCAGTGCCTCATTTTTCGTAGCCCTTGCGGTTTTATTGCCCGGCTCGGAATTGGTGCTTAAAGATGTTCTCGTAAACCCCACGAGGGACGGCTTCTTTAGAAAACTCAAAGAGATGGGGGCAAATATTGAATACGCCAACTTTAGGGAAGTTTCTATGGAACCCGTTGCGGATATAGTCGCAAGGTATTCGCCCGACCTAAAAGGGGTGGAAGTTAAACCCCAAGAGATACCCTCCCTTATAGACGAGCTTCCCCTCTTGGCGGTGGTGGCCACCCAAGCGGAGGGTAAAACGGTTATAAGGGGCGCCCAAGAGCTAAGGGTAAAAGAGAGCGACCGCATAAAGTCCACAGTGGAAAACCTCCAAAGGATGGGTGCAAAAGTAGAGGAACTACCCGATGGTATGGTTGTGGAAGGAAGGACACCCCTAAAGGGAGGGGTCAAAATTACCACCTACGGAGACCACCGAATTGCTATGGCTTTCACCGTTGCGGGTATCGTAGCGGGTGAGTTTAACGAGCTGGACGACCCTTCATGCGTGGCGGTGTCCTACCCGCAATTTTTTGAAGACCTGAAGAAGGTTTTAAGAAATTAACGAAAATATAACTCCCTTGAAATGTCAAAATTGGTATTAGCCCTTCCCAAGGGGAGACTTTTAAAGGAGGTTTCCGACCTCCTTTTGTCAGCCAATTTAATAGACAAACCTATAGAGGAAGGGAGGAAATTGGTTTTGGAAACCGAGAGGTTTAAGATACTTTTGGCAAAACCCAAAGATGTTCCCATGCTCGTTGAAAGCGGTTTTGCGGATGTGGGCGTAAGCGGATGGGATACCATTTGGGAGAGCCAAAGGGAAGTCCTTGAAATCTTAGACCTGAAGGTGGGTTTTTGTAGGATTTGTATAGCGGGTTTTCCCGAAAGCGTTTCTAAATACCCCAACCTCTCCTCCATAAAGGTGGCGACCAAATATCCCAACATTGCCCGAACCTACTTTGAACAAAAGGGAGTAAAACCCTTCGTTTACATAATGAACGGTTCGGTGGAACTGGCGCCGGTTATAGGACTTACCGACTACATTTTGGATTTGGTTCAAACGGGTAGAACTTTGCGGGAAAACGGCTTGGTAGTCGTTGAAGAGATATCCACCTCAACCGCTCGCCTTATAGCGGGAAAGGAAAGTTTTTATCTAAAAAACGAAGAGATACTCTCTCTGGCGGAAAAACTCCACCGAGTGGTTGAAACTTCCTTTTAATTTTTCCACATCTTTAGGTTGAAGTAGTCCAAAATTGCCCTATAGAGGGTTTTGGCTATACTCCACTGATAGCGGGGATTGGTTAGAAGGTTTAATTCCCTTCGGTTGGTCATGTAACCAATCTCCACCAAAACGGTGGGAACTCCCGGAACTTTTAAAACCGCAAAGGAGCGTTTGTAAATTCCCCCGCAGGGGATAAACCTTCCCAAATATTTACACCAATACCGCCTTGCAATTTTCGCAAACTCCTCCCCTTCCTCTTGGGTAAACTCCAAGGTGGTTTTTAAAACCTTTTTTCTCACCGTGGAGTCCCTTACCATGTCGTCGTCAAGGAAGTAGAGGGCGCGGGAAGGGTGGGTTGCCAAGTCTATAAACTTTCGGTATTTCCCCTTGTCGGAAAGCACGTAAAACTCCACCCCCCTTTTGTAGGGCTTATAGGGATTGGCATTGGAGTGGATGGAGATAAAGAGGTCTGCCCCCACTTGGGCGGTAAACTTTTGCCTCTGGGTGAGGGAGACAAAGTAATCCCCCTTCCTCGTGAGGTAAACCTTAAACCTTCCGTCCTCCCTTAGGAGTTTGTAAAGCTTTAGGGCAACCGCAAAGTTTATGTCCTTTTCCTTCACCCCGAAGTAGGTTGCCCCGCTATCTTTCCCACCGTGTCCGGGGTCTATAACCACGGTGTATTTGAAAAACTTTCGGTGTTTAAAGGGTATTAAAACGACCAAAGTTCGGTATTTTCTAATAACCTTAGCCTTTGCGGTGGAAAGTTGGGGATTTCTGACAAAAATCGTTATTAGGTTTCTCTCCCCTACCACCCTGACGCTGTAATATTCCTTGTTAAACCTGTATGTGTTGCTAAGCTTTAAGGTTATCAAATCCCTCTTGGGGTCTTTAAAAATCTTAAAGCGGGGTTTCCCGTCAAAGGTTATAAAGATTTTGTAGTAGTTCTTATCGTGGCTTACGGAAATTTTTTCCACCCTTTGTCCGAATATAGGCGTAAGCGGGAAAAAACTAATCAAAAGTAAAATTGTTAAAAGCTTCCAAATCCTCATCGTTTACCTCTTGGTAAACCTCTTCCGCCCTCGTAGCCCACGCGGGAAAGGGAAATGTTAGTATGAGCGGAACGGGAAGGTCGGGTTGGTGAAGTATGAGCTGTCCCTTTTTGAGAAGGATTGCCCTCTGTTTGTAAACTTGGGGCAAATAATCGTATTCGCGGGCGCTCGCTTCGGAGGCGTCCAAACGCCCGGTAACCTTTACCGATGCGTTGGCCACTATCCTCTTTTCAACTTCCGATGCGGTTTGTTGCGCCCCTATCAAAATTATTCCCAAACTCCTACCCCTCTCCGCTATGTCCAAAAGTATGTCCTTTATGGGAGACCATCCCCCTCGGGGGGCATACTTGTTAAGCTCGTCTAAAACGACATATAAAACGGGCTGGCGTCCCATCTTCTCTTTTTCTTTGAAGATTTTTTTCAAAATGGAACCCACCACAAACATTTGGGCTATGGTGTGAAGCTTATTTATACCGACGACCGAAAGGGGGGTATCTTTCCAGTTTATCTTAAATTCCTCTCTATTCCTTCCCTCCAGAGCGTCGGGGTTTACCACCATCGGGGATATGTGTTGAACCGCTTGGTCAAATCTGCGCAAAAAGGCGTAGGCGACGGAAACGGTAACCGTTCCGAACCAATTTTCGTAAACCTCCGCGGTTTTATTGCAAAACTCTTCATTCTCCTTGCGGAAGGTTTTATCGGAGTTACACCTCCTTCGGTTGTTTACGAGCCTTTTTAAAAACCTAAGTATGTCCTCCAAACTCTCAAACTCATAGGGTGGCAAAGTTTCCCCTAAACCGTTGTAGTCGTCAAAGTTGTAGAGCCTTCCCTCCCAAGCGGGGTTGTCCTTTTGCCCTTCCTTTGTCAGTTCCGCCAATTCCTTCAACCTTTCGGTGACTTTGTCTATAACATAGTGGATACTGCTAACGCCGTCATCTCCTTCCGCGAACATAAACTTTAAAAGTTCCTCTTCCGCAAATTCCCTAACCGTCCAAAGGTAGGTATTTATCCCCTCCTTTCTGCTTTCGGTGGCGGGAACCAAGCTTCCCCTCTTTTCGGGCGGGGCAAAAAATTTAACCTCCTCAAAAGGTTTGGCGGGAAGTCCCAATTTCTCGTAAAGGGGTCTAAATTCCTCTTCCCTTTCTTTGAAAACCTTGTTGGGTTTGTCAATGAAAAATAGGTCTTCACCCTTTACGTTAAAAACCAAAGCCCTTACCTTCTCCCTTGCGGTTTGGAGTATTGAATAAAGCAAAAAGAGGGCGTAAGAAGTTTTGGACGCAACCCCCGAAATTCCGCTTATAGAAACATGGGCGCCGTCCTTTCCGTTTAGGAAACGGTAGTTTATAAAGGCGGGTTCGCCGTTTCTCAAAAGCCCCGCGGGGATTTTTTCCGCCATTTGGTCAAAGTAGAGGGCTTTGCCCAGTTCCTCTCCCTTTGCCAAAAATACGGGGTCGCCGGGAAAAGGTGGAACGTATATCTCGTCTTCTATTCTGCTCACTTGCACCTTTGCGACATAAGCCAAATGGGCGGGAAGCCGACCTTGGACGAAATCCTTGCTGTCAAAAATAAATTCCGAACCTTCCAAATAGCGGTATAGCTCGGTAACTATTCCGTAAAAGCGAACCACCGTTCCGTTTTCCAAGCGGGTTTCCACTTTAACTATGTCGTCCAATTGAACAATCTTTCCCCTTTCAATGCCGACCCAAAACTCCAAAGGGTTGGCGGGCTTATTTCCGAGAACAAACCCTATTCTATCCATTTCCGAAAACTTAACCAAGATTTTAAGATACCACCCCAATGGAGCGTTTCAAAAAGTATAAGTTTTTTGCCCACCTCTTTGCCTACCCCGAAAGGAAAGAGGATTTCTTTGAAACCCTAAAGAAGTTTTACCCGTTTGAAAACATCCAACCTTTGGAGGAACTTCAAAAGATACCCTTTGAGGAACTACAGGCGGAATATACCTCACTATTTGTGGCAAATTTCCCCAAAGTCCCTTGCAAACCCTACCAAAGTTTCTTTGAAAGCCAAACCCTTATGGGTGAACCAACTTTTAGATGTGAAAAGTTTTACGGGCTTTTTAATTTAGAAACGGGTAAGGAGCTTCCCGACGCGGTATACGTTGAGTTGGATTTTTGCGCCTTTTTAATAAAACTCAAGGAGGAAACCCCCTACGGGGAAGACAAAAGAAAACTGGAAGTTATCTTTAGAGAGTTTTTTAAAACTTGCGTGGTTTGGATGGAAAAGTTTGCCCATTGCGTGAAAAAAAATACAAATTTGAAACCCCTACGGGAACTTAGCACCCTTTTTGAAGAGTTTATAAGGGAGGAAAGGGAAAAGCTCGGGGTTTGAGGTATATTTTGTATTGCTTGGAAAGATACCGCCCTGCCCGGTGTCGTGGGGGGGTTATTCCCTTCGGGGACTACGCCGACCGTAAAAGGGAAGGCGGGTTCTCCGATGTCCCTTGGGGGCACGGGGACAGCCTTCCCACCTAACCTTCTGCGTCCCATCTGGGAATAACATCCCTCACGCCCGGGGCGGGGTGGAAAATAACTAAGGGAACCAAAAATGGTTAAGGAGGAAAAGGAAAAACTCCGAAGGGAACTTATAGAAAAGAGGAGAAAACTACCGAAGGAGGAAATAGAAAGGCTGTCTCTAAAGGTGATTGAAAAGTTAAAAACCCTCAAGGAGTTTAAAAGGGCAAAAACGGTAATGCTCTATTACCCCGCGAGGGGAGAGGTGGACCTCAGACCCCTTATGGAGGAAGTTTTGCAAACCAAAACCTTGCTCCTCCCCAAGGTGACCGCGGACAACCGACTCTTAGCGTTGGAAGTTAAGGATTTAAACTCCCTAAGGAAGGGAGCTTTCGGAATATACGAACCGATAGGCGGAAAAATTTTCAAACCGGAAAAGATAGACTTTATTGCGGTTCCGGGTGTAGCCTTTGACCGAAAGTTAAACCGCTTGGGTATGGGCAAAGGTTTTTACGACCGATTTCTACCCAGGGTTAAGGGTTTTAAAGTGGGAGTGGCTTACGACTTTCAATTGGTTGAAAGTTTACCAACCGAAGAGCATGATGCCAAGCTCAACGCGGTGGTAACCTCCACCGAAATACTCAGGTAAGGAGGTTAAAAGATGATTGAAGTGGCTATAGCTCTTTTTACCGCCGCACTGGGCGGGGCGGCGGGATATCTATATTCTGAAAGGAAGGCACAAAAACTTGTAGACCGCGCCCGTTTGGAGGCGGAGGAAGAATTTCAAACCTTTTTGGAACAGGAAAAACAAAAGTTGGAAAAAAAACTACGGGAGGAATTAGAAAGGGAAATAACCCGCAAAAAGGAGGAGGAACTCAAAGACCTATACCGAAAGTTGGAAGAAGAAAAGGCAACCCTTGAAAGGTTAAAACTGGAATTGGAACTCAAAAGGGAGGAAATAGAACGACTCCAGCAGAGACTAAAAGAGGAAGAAAAAAGAATAGAGGAACGCTCGCAGGTTTTGGAGAAAAAATGGGAAACCTTGGAGGAGAGGGAAGAGGAGCTGTTCAAACGCTATAGGGAACTCCAAGATTTAGAAAAACAACTCCTTCAGAAGGAAAAAGAGGTTCAAAAGTTAGAAGAGGAGGCTAAAGAAAAACTCAAGGAGATAGAGGAGATAAAAAGTCGGCAACTGCAAAAGCTTCAAGAAATAGCCAACCTCTCTTACGAGCAGGCAAAGGAGGAACTCTTTAAGGTTATTGAAGAAAGGGAAAGGCAAGAAATAGCCAAACTCCTAAAGGAGCTGGAAGAACAAGCCAAAGAACAAGCCAAACAGAGGGCAAGGGATATTTTGCTCACCGCCTTGGAGAGATTGGCACCCGAGGCTACCGTCCACTTTATGACGACAACCGTTCAACTACCCTCCAACGAGTTTAAGGGAAGAATTATCGGAAGGGAAGGTAGGAACATAAGAACCTTTGAACAACTTACGGGGGTGGACATAATTATTGACGATACTCCCGATGTGGTTACCCTATCCTCCTTTGACCCCTTGAGGAGGGAAATTGCAAAGGAAGCCCTTGAACGGCTTATAGCGGACGGCAGAATCCACCCCGCAAGTATTGAGAAAACCGTTGAAGAGGTCAAGAAGGAGTTTGACGAAAAACTTAGGAAACTCGGAGAGGAAGTCTGCCAAGAATTCGGTCTTTACGATATAAACCCGGGACTCCACTACTACCTCGGTAAACTCTTTTACCGAACCTCCTACACCCAAAATGTTCTAAACCACAGCAAAGAAGTCGCCCAAATTGCGGGAATGCTGGCGGCGGAACTGGGCTTGGACGTTAAAAAAGCTCAAAGGGCGGGACTCCTTCACGACATAGGTAAGGCGGTAAGCCACGAGCTGGGCGAAAGCCACACAAAGGCTGGAGCGGATTTAGCCAAAAAATACGGTGAACCCGACTATGTTATAAACGCAATTTTTGCCCACCACGAAGAAGAGGAACCCCGTTACCCCGAGGTGGTTTTAGTATGCATAGCGGATAAATTGTCCGCCGCCCGTCCCGGAGCGCGCAGGGAAACCTTGGAAAAATACATAAAACGGTTGGAGAAAATAGAGGAAATCGTCAAATCCTTCAAAGGGGTTCAAAACGCCTACGCGATACAGGCGGGTAGGGAAGTTAGGGTTATAGTAAACCCCGAAGAGGTCAGCGAGGAAGAAGCCTTTATGATTTCCAAGGAGATAGCCAAAAGACTGGAAGAAGAAATTGATTTCCCCGCCCAGATAAAGGTAACCGTTATAAGGGAAACGAGATATGTTCAATACGCGCGTTAGATTTTCAGTCTTTCCAAAAAGAGTTTTATCCTCCTCACCCCCTCCCTAAGTCTTTCCAAGCGGGAGGTATAGGAAAACCTCACAAAACTTTGGGTGTTGTTATTTCCAAAGTCCACCCCGGGAGTGGTTGCAACCCCAACCTCCTCAAGGAGTTTCAAAGAAAATTCATATCCGCTTTTGGCATAACGCCCCACATTTGCCCAAATGTAGAAAGCCCCTTGGGGTTCAACGGGAATGTCAAATAACTTTTTTAGTTCCCCGTAAAGGTAATCCCTCCTTTTTCTAAAGGTTTCTCTAACCTCCCTTAGGTATTGTCTATCCTCCAACGCCTTTAGAGCCAAGAGTTGGCTCGGAGTGGGAGGCGATATAAAGAGGTTCTGGACTACGAGGCGCAAAGGTTTCACAAACCTTTGGGGGACCACGACCCACCCCAACCTAAAGCCGGGCATACAAAAATATTTGGAAAAACCGTTTACGACTATAACATCATCTCCAAACTCCAAAGCGGTATGCACCGGTGCGGAATAATTCAAACCGTGGTATATTTCGTCCGATATAAAGATTTTGCCCCTTTGGTGGGCGTATTCCACCAACGCCTTTAGAGTTTCCCTTTTGTAAATATTCCCCAAAGGGTTGGAAGGTGAGGTTACCAAAAACCCCTTAAAGGGTTGGTTTATCTCCTCCAAAACTTCGGGGGTTAGCTCGTAGTCGGTTTCCTTTTCAACCTTTGCGGTTAAAGGTTTTAAGCAGTAAACCCTCGCAAAGTTTTTGTAGCAGGGGTAACCGGGGTCGGTAAAGACGATACCCTCTCCCACCTCAAAGAGGGCGGAAAATATAAGGGAAAACCCTCCGCTGGTTCCCGTTGTAACTATAACCCTTTCGGGTGAAATGTCTACCCCGTAGGTTTCCCAATAGTAGCGGGCAATAGCCTCCCTTAGCTCCCAAATACCGAGGGAGTCGGTATATCCCAAATTTGCACCCTTTAACTCCTTTAAAGCTTCCAAAACTTTTGGGGAAGGGGGCAAATCGGGTTCGCCTATCTCCATATGGACTATATCCCTTCCCCTTCGTTCCAACTCTTTAGCCTTTTCAAGGATTTCCATAACTATAAAGGGGGTTATTCCGCCGAGCCTTCCCATCGCACCTAATATTTAAACCTGTAATGGAAAGCTTTCTTCTGAACATAGCCTTGGGGGGGTTTATTCTCTCCCTCCTTTTGTCGCTCTTTTCGTTTGTAGTTTACTTCTTTCGCCTCGCCTTCTTGAGCATTGCGGTTTCCCATGCGGTATTGGCGGGTTTGGCTATCGGCGTTTTTTTGGGAATAGACCCCACCCTTAGCGCCCTCATTTTTTCCCTCTTTGTAGGTTGGCTTATAGCCTTTCTAAGGCGTAAAACGGGACTAACCGAAGACGCATCAATAGGAATAGTTCTCGCCTTGGCAATGGCGGGGGGAATAGTTCTCATTTACCTTTCGGGTTATCAGGGAAACCTGCTCTCTTTCCTCTTTGGGTCTATAACCACGATTTCAACCACCGACGTTGCAGTTCTGTTCGCATTTTTAGTTTTAACCGCCATTTTTTTTAAGTTAAACTTTCGGAAAATCCTTTTCCTGTGTTTTGACGAGGAAAGCGCTTACTCCTCGGGGGTAAACACGGGAGCTTTGTATTACACCTTGGTGGGTATGCTCTCTTTTATCGTAACCTTTGCCACAAAATTGGCGGGTGTTATTTTAACCCACGCGATGCTTATCTTACCCACCGCGGTAGCCTACCAAGTAGCGTGGCACTTTAGCGACCTACTACTCCTTTCGGGAATAATATCCCTCCTTTCAACCTTTGGAGGGCTAATTTTAGCCTACTATACCGACATGCCGGCGGGACCTTCCATAATCCTACTGGGGGGTATCCTATTTATTGTTTCCAACCTTTGGAGGTTAAAAAGAAAAAAACTCCTCAAAAGTGGCAAATAACCCTTTCGCCCCTTTGGGCGTTAAACCTATCCGCAAAGCTATCCATCGGAAGGAAAACCTCCACAAGACCGAAACTCCCGCAGATAAAGGAAGGACTGCTTTTGTTCCCTTGAAGGAAGTTTTTAACAAACCTACCCTTTAGGTTTCTAAAGGTGCAAAACCTAAACTTCCCGCAGGGTATATTGGTAACCGCATTGCCAAACTTATCGGTATAAACGATTTCCCCTATAACCTTTCCCCTAACCCTCTTGGGTTTGGGAAATTTCAAAAACCTCTTATAGGTAACCTTTTTTCCCAACTCCCTTAGGGGAATACCTTTGGTAATGTAAGCCCCTGCGGGTGTAAATATGTCCCTTCCGTGAAAGGTATTGTTTACCGCCTTTAGCCTATAGCGGGGATTGGTCAATTCAACAACCTCAAGGGGTTTTTCCTCTTGAAGAACCAAGTCAAAAAGTCCGTTCATGGGACCCACAAAGTAGTAATTGGGAGTCCTCACCGCTATAGCCTTTCTCTTTGTTCCAACCCCCGGGTCTACAACCCCTACAAAAACCGTCCCCTTCGGGAAATACCTGTAGTGGGCTTTTAAGATAAGCGCGCCACCCAAGATGTCAAAACTTCTTACATTGTGGGTCAAATCCACCAGTTTTAAATCGGGATTTATTGAAAGGGCTACCCCTTTCATTACACCTGCAAAACCATCTTCCGTTCCGAAATCGGTTAGAAAGACCAAAAGAGAACCCATCATTTTCTTAGATTAAAAGCCCGCCTTCGGCGGGGATTATCCTTAAAGTTAAATGGATTTCACCCTTACCTCCTGCGGAAAAATCAATTGGGGACTTTGGCTATTGGGAAAGAGAAAAGACCGCTACCACGAGATTTTTACGCCCATACAAAAAATTTCCCTTTGCGACCTTATAAGGATTAAGCCCTCGTGGAAACTAAGGGTTGAAACAACCGCGGACATTCCCCAAGAGGAGAACCTTGTTTACAAAGGTCTAAAACTTTTTGAGGAAATTACGGGTTTAAAACCCCTTTTTGAGGTCTTTATAGAGAAGAAAATTCCCATAGGAGGAGGTTTAGGGGGAGGTAGTTCCAACCTCGCCACGGTCTTAAATTTTGTTAATAACTACTTTGGCAACCCCTTGAATAGGGAAGAACTTTTAAACCTCTTGGCGTCCGTAAGTAGCGACGCACCCTCCTTTTTGTGTAACGGTGTAGCCATAGCCACCGGTAGGGGAGAAAAAATAGAATGCCTAAACCTCCCGCGGTTTAGGGGTATAGAGGTAACCCTTTTCGTTCCGAATGGAATATCCTCACCCACGGGTAAGATATACTCAAAAACCCACCCTTCAATGTTTAACCCAAAAGAGAAGGTAGACCTTTTGAGGGAGAAGATAAAAAAACTTTCACCCGAAGAGTTTTTTCAAATAGCGGAAAACCCTTTGGGCGGTATATTTTTAGACTTACACCCCACGGTGAAGGAGGATATTGACTTTCTACAAAAAGTGTGTTATAAAAAATTTATTGTCTCGGGTAGCGGAAGTTCCTTTTATACGGTAGGCTCCTTAAAGGGAGATTGCCTAAAAGCTCTTGACAAACTGAAAGGTAGTTATAAAATAATTTCCTTGGTTACGCTATAAGGTGGCTTGGGGCGTAGCTCAACTGGCAGAGCACCGGACTTTGGATCCGGGGGTTCCTGGTTCGAATCCAGGCGCCCCAGCCACTTTTTAAAAAAAAGCCCCCACCTTGAAAAAGGTGACGGGGCGTAGCTCAGGTGGAAGAGCGCAGGCTTTGGGAGCCTGAGGTCGCCGGTTCAAGCCCGGCCGCCCCGATAAGGCGGATAGGTTCCTTTGAGATATAGAAGAGGTAGGGCCCGTAGCTCAGCTGGATAGAGCAAGGGATTTCTAATCCCTGGGTCGCAGGTTCGAATCCTGCCGGGCCCACCTCTTTTTGTAAGGACGGCTTCCGGGGTAGCTCAGCCGGCAGAGCGGGGGACTGTTAATCCCCTGGTCGCGGGTTCGAGTCCCGCCCCCGGAGCTTAAAATATAGGTTACTGGGAGCGGGCGTAGCTCAGTTGGTAGAGCAGCGGCCTTCCAAGCCGCAGGTCGCGGGTTCGAGTCCC
>QOAS01000153.1 GCA_003972855.1 Gammaproteobacteria bacterium
CCTAAAAAATATGAAAACTTCCAAAGGAATTTTAAGAAACAGAAATATAACCACCCTTGTTTCCAATTTCCGAAGAGGAACCATTAAAGGGACTTTTCCGCAAATTCAAAAGCTCGGTAAAGGAAACATCCTTACTTCCAAAAAAGACAAAAGGGAAATAAAAAATTCACTCCCCCTTGCGGGAAAGCCGAAAAACGCTTCCTACCTTAAAAGTTACAAGAAACACCTTCCCAATCAAAGGTTAGAAGATTTATTATTACCCCAAATACCCCAAATTGGAAAAGGTAAAGAGGTAGAAGTAAAAAATTTAGTTGCAAAAAATTCCTTTACTAAAGGAGAAAGTATTTCTTTAGATAAAGACAAAAAGAGCAATAATAACACTCAAGCGTTAAGCTTTTTTGATTCCGTAGATAGGTTTTACGAACATATAAGAAACCTAAAAAAGGTTTTTGCTATTAAAAAGGTTACTAAAATTGATTCGGAAAGCCAGAATACAAAAATCTTTTCCATTAAAATTCCATTGGAAGAAAAAACTATCCTTCAAATTCGTATGGTCAAAGATAACTTTTACGCAAAAATTTTAACTTCCAACGATAAGGTAAACATCATTATGCAAAATTTAAACCAACTCACGCAACAAATAGCCAATTTAGGTTTTTCCAAAACGGTTGTTAGCGTCCAAAGTTTCACCGGTAGCGGAAGTAGCTTTAAGCAAGATAGCCAAAGGAGTAACCGTGATGATAATAAACACAATAATAATGGTGGAAAATTGGAAAGAGTTACCGAAAATAGTAATCGCATTTCTTTTTCTTTTTACCTCTAATATCTTATTCGCCAAGTCTGTAAGCGAGGAAGTTTACAATAAATTACAACATCAGATAGAGATAAAAAACTTCTTAGGAGCTAAAAATTTAGCGGAAAGAATTTTTAAAAAAACAACAGACGCTAAAACCGGAGAAATAACATTCATCCTCTATTGGGAGGCAAGCGGATATTTACACTACAAAAGAGGAGAATTCAACAAAATTTTGGAGGATATAGGAGGCTTAAACCTTTATTGGTCTATATTCAAAGATAGGAGGTATTACGAAGATGTTTACTTTGAAACTTTAGGAAAACTTTATACTCTTCTTTTTCAATACCGACGGGCAGTAATTTTCTTTATTCAATCTTACCGATTGAAACCCTCTCAACACAAACTTTTGGAAATTATCTATGCGACCGAAATGGCTTATTACAACGAAATAAGACCCTATTTGGATTACTCCTTTGTAAAAATGTTACTAAATAGGGTAAAAAAGGATAAATTGAATATCTTTGAAAGAGCCTTATACCAATTTGAAGTGGGACTTTACAATCTCCTCGTAGGTAAATGCAAAATCGCATACAAAAATTTTAGGGAATCTTTTGATTTGGACAAAAGTTTTCTAACCGAAGGTCAAGCGGATTTCTTTATGGGTAAGGCTTTGGAATGTTCGGGAGACCTAAAGAGGGCTTATTTCTACTATAAAAAAGCCTTAACTTTGGTAAAGCACCCTTTATACAAAAAAAATATCCTTTATAGGCTATTTATAGTTTCCGCCAAGCTCAAATTTTACCGCGAGGCAAATAGCTACTATTTGGGACTTGCCCAATTCGGAGGAATAGAAAATAATCCCTACCTGCAGGAGGCAACACTTTTAATCCCCTCTTTGGGGGACTTTAAAAAACACTTTTATTGGAAAAAATCCTACGACCTCTTAGTGTCAAAGATAATGTGGCTCAACATTAACAACGAAAGGGGAAAAAGGGCTTTTCTATACTTTCTCAAAAGGTTTCTCCAAAATGGAAAACTCCACTCGGAATTTTTAACCGCGTGGAAAGTTTTATACCCCCACGAGGTTAAAGGTTTAAAGGTATCACCTTCGGGTATTTTACGCTTTGAATTGGAGCAACTGGAGAATTTAAAAACTCTTTGGTTGACCAACAAAGAACTTTTCAAACACTTTTTTGGAGATTACGGTTATCTCGCTTTGGGCAAATATTTCTTCCTGAAGGGAAATTGGAATAAAGCTAAAAAGTTTCTAAGCGGAACACGGTTGAAAACGCCTTACAAATTTTTTGTAGAGGGTGTAATAGAAGCTTACAAAGGAAATCCCCATTTTCTTGAAGCTATATATCCGAGTCTTGAGAAAAAGTATAAAGTTTCCTCCCTTTTTTGGTTGGGATGGGGATATCTCATACGAGGTAGGTGGGATTTAACCTCCCTCTATTGGGAGGAGTTTTTGCACGAAAGTGTCAGTTTTTCAAACCTATTTTGGGAAAAATTGTTCGCATCTTATTACCTCGCTTTGCACTACGAAAAACTGAAGCTAACCGATAAGGCGGTGTATTACTACTCCTATTGTTGGGATTTAGCGAAACGGGTGGATAACTTCAAAGGTTTAAAGAGGTTTATATCCCTAAAACTGGCTCTCCTAAAAGGAGACAAAAATCCAAGTTGGGAATTCTTAAAATTATTGGATAAAGATTGGCAAAAATTTTTAAAATACCTTCTAATGCGGGGAGGAAATTAAGGCATGGATTTCATGTTTAAAGATATAGCATTTTACAAATCCTTTTTGGACTTCCTAAAAGTAAAGAATAGAGTTATCGCCAGCAACTTGGCAAATGCGGAAACTCCCTTTTATAAGAGGTTGAAAGTTGAACTTATAAAAGGAGAAGGAGAAATACCGTTGAAAATCACCCATCCCAAGCATATATCAAACATTCCTCAGAAACCTTTTGAGTACAAAATTTTGCAGGATAAAAGCGGTCTCACCGGAGCGGACGAAAACAATGTAAATGTGGAAAAGGAAATGGTTGAGCTGGAAAAGGTAGCCCTTAAATACGAAATGGTTACAAAATTTTTACAGGGCAAATTCTCATCGTTGGAAATGGTCATTAAAGGAACGGGAGGTTAAAAATGGATTTTAAAGTTTTTGATGTAATAGCTTCGGGATTGGAAGCGGAAAGAATAAGACTTAACACCATTGCTTCAAACTTGGCAAATATAGAGTCTTACAAAAAAAATGGTAAACCTTACAAGAGGTTGGAGCCTGTGTTTAGGGCAATGGTAAATGAAGAAACCTTTAAAAACGGTATAGCAAAGGTAAAGGTGGAAAAAATAGTTCAATCTTCTTATCCCGTTGTAAAAGTTTACGACCCTTCAAACCCTATGGCGGACAAAGATGGATATGTGGAAAAACCCAATGTCAATATAGTCAAAGAAATGACCGATTTAATAACCGCCAGTAGGATATATCAGGCAAATCTTAATGCTTTAAACCTAAACAGAGATTTGATTTTGAAAACCCTTGAAATGTGGAGGTAATAAATTATGCAAGTAAACAATACGGTAGATTTCAAAAATTTCCTTTCCGAGAAAAAGGAGATAAATAGGAATCCCATAGATGACTTTAAAAATTTCGTCCTATATGTGGATGCGGAAATTAAGAAATCTCAACAATTGAAAAAGGATTTTCTAAACGGGAAAGATATTCCCATCTATGAAATATTTGTTCAATCCCAAAAGGCTAAAATTTCTTTAGAATTGCTTACAAAATTAAGGGATGAAGCTTTAAAGGCTTACAATACGGTAATTAATATGAGGATTTAAGACGAGGGAAATGGAAAAAATTAAGGAATACTGGAATAAATTTCTAAATTGGTATAAAGAACTGAATTTATGGCAAAAAATAGCGGTAGCAGGTGTTCCCATTTTGGCTACCGCTTCATTGCTATTGGTTGCATATTTTACTACACCTCATCGGGAGGTTTTATTTTCAAACTTAGACCCTTCAACTTTGCAGAAGGTTGAATATACCTTAAGCAGGTTGGGGGTTGATTACGAAATAGATTTCAAAAAAGGAACCGTTTTTGTCCCCGCGGATAAGGTAAACCAACTCAGGATATATTTAACCGAACAGGGTGTAATTTCTCCTGAAAACAAAGTAGGTTTTGAGATTTTTGATAAGCAATCCTTTACGGTTTCCGATTTTACCCAACAGGTTAACTATTTGAGAGCTTTGGAAGGAGAATTGGAAAGGACTATTAAAGCTATTGACGCGGTGGATGATGTTAAGGTGAATATCGCCCTTCCCCGGCAATCCATTTTTGCGAGACCTCAAGAGGAACCAAGGGCTTCGGTTCTTCTAAAGTTAAAATCCGGGAAAGATTTATCACCCCAACAGGTTAAAGCTATAAGAAATTTGGTAGTGGCTTCGGTAGTAGGTTTAAAACCTCAAAATGTCGTCATAGTAGACCAATACGGGAGAGAGCTTACTTCTCTTATAGATGACGAAGACAGTTCTATAGGTTTGGCAACAAACCAATTGAAGTTGAAACTACATTACGAAAAGATACTTCAGAAGGAAATAGAAAATATCCTTTCCAGCGTTGTAGGTTTTGGAAACGCCAAAGTTAAGGTTAGCCTTTATTTAGATTTTTCCAAACACCGAGAGAAAAACTACGAAGTTAATCCCGATAAAACCGCTATAGTCAGTCAGGAAAAAGAAAAGAAACTTAAGAAAACAGTAGAACCTGTAGGAGTGCCGGGAACGGAATCAAACATTCCTCCCGGAAAGGGTAAAGGTTCCCAAGCAAAATCCGTGGAAAGTTCAAAGAAGAGTATCACCAACTATGAGGTTTCCTATGTAGAAAAGCTTATAGACGACCCTACGGTGAGAATTAAAAGGATTTCCGTAGGAGTTATTATCAATTCCTCCGTAAAAGGTGTAGAACCGGAGAAAATTAAACAATTTCTGATAAGTTCGCTGGGATTAAACCTTTCCCGAGGGGATAAGGTTTCGGTTGTCGTTCTCCCCTTCAAGGGAAAGGAAGAATTAGAAAAGTTTTTTGCACAAGGGGAGAAAAAAGGGTTGGATTGGCGCATCTATGCCGGGATAGCGGTTTTATCCGCTATTGTCTTGGGAGCGGTTATATTCTTCTACATTAG
This sequence comes from Gammaproteobacteria bacterium, assembly GCA_003972855.1. Taxonomy (GTDB): domain Bacteria; phylum Aquificota; class Aquificia; order Aquificales; family QOAS01; genus QOAS01. The sequence continues at coordinate 4,976 of QOAS01000153.1, forward strand.
GAGGAAGAAAGCGGAAGAAGAACTTGAAAAGCTGGAAGTTTACGGAGGACTTACCGGAGCGCCTGCGGGAGCCTCTGCAATTCCCGAAAAGGCGGAGGAATCCCTTATCAAAAAACTTTCCAGATTGGCAAAAGAAAATCCCGAGCTTTATAAGAAAATTTTGTTGAAGTGGTTGAAAACGCAGGAGTAAGAATAATAATAACTTAATCTTATGCCTTTAATTTTAATTTTTTGGGGTAGCGTTGTAACTTTTTTATTCGTATTAGGTTCATTTTTGTTTTTAGCTTTTAAATATATTTCCCAAATAGGTATAGAAACCGTTTGTTCCATAGATTTTAAATATCTATTCCTTGCCGTAGTTTTATTTTTTCTTTACCACTCCTTTGATATGTTAAGGCTTAAAACTATAGCCAAAGGGTTTGGTATTGATTATTCCTATAAATATGCCTATTTAACATCTTTTGTAGCCACCTTTGGCGCAACGGTTACCCCGGCTCACATAGGAGGAGAGTTAATTATTTTTTACATGCTCAAAAGGTTAGGAGTAAAAACCCACAAAATTTGGGGAACCATTTTGTTTAAAACCGTTTCGGGATTTTCATTTTTCCTTTTGGCACTTCCTATATTCGTGGCATATACAATTTCCAGTCAGGAAGTTTTACAAAAGGTTTTAATTCTCCTTATTATATTTTTGATTTTTTCCATAATTTCTTTACCCCTTGTAAGGTGGTTCAGAAAGGGTGAAAAAAACAAAAACTTTATTAGAAGAATTAGGTTATACTGCCTAAGTATTATTTACTTCTGGAGGAATAAAAAAGAGGAATTTTTAAAAGCCTGCTTCTATTCTATCCTTCTTTATATAACCTTTTTAAGCTTCGCCCCCATTCTTATGAAGGCTTTCCACATAGATTTTGATTTATTGGAAATATACCTTATTCAGCTTCCTCTAATTTATGCGGTATTTTCAAGCCCTACCCCGGGTGGTAGCGGTGTTGGAGAAGTCGGGGGAGTTGCCATTTTTCACGGAATAATTCCAGCCGGAGTTATAGGAATATTTGTTATGCTCTGGAGGTTTTTCTCCCAATATTTGGGAGCCATTATCGGTGGAATGGTCTTCCTAACGATACTAATAAAGGATTTGAAAGAAAAAGAAACTTGACCAAGGGGGAAGAAATTACTGTTTTCCTCCCAATTTCGCTTTCAAAATATCCGCCAAGGTAAAGCCGGCACCTTCGGCGGAAGTAGCCTTTTGAGATACGAATTCTTCAAAGAATTTCCTTTCTTCCGCTTCCTCTTTCTCTCTCATAGAAACCACAACCCTTTGTTTTTCGGGATTTATGGTCACTATCCTAACTTCAACTTCCTCACCGGGTTTTAATCTTCTCGTCGCCTCCTTCTTAGGCATGAAAGCCTCTACACCGTTTTCAAACTGTAAGAGGTATCCACCTTTCACTATACCTATAACGGGTAGTTTGACGGTAACATCTTCCCCGTATTTCTCTTTGATTTCCTCGTAAGGATTGGGTTGTAGCTGTTTTAGTCCCAACCTTATTTGGTCTCTGCTCAATCCGAGAACCATGAATTCCCTTTCTTCACCGACTTTAACGACATCCTCTATGTTTTTAACGGGCAACCAGCTTAGGTTTCCTTTGGTAACGAAACCTAAAACTCCGGGTGCGAGTTCAACAATGACCCTGTTATTTTCAATAGAGGTAACTTTTCCTTTTACCACGGAACCGGCGGGATGGTTATCGTAGTAAGCTTCCCAGGGTTTGGGTTGTGCTTTCTTTATGGACGCCCCTATTCTCTTTCTCTCCTTATCCAGTCTTGTTATAACAACTTCAACCTTTTGACCTTTTTCAAGTAAATCCTTGGGATGTTCGGGAACTATATTCCACGCTATTTCGGTTTTAGGAACGTAAGCCTCAACGCCCTCTTCCAGTTCCACAAAGACACCTTTATCTATAAGTCCCACCACGCGGGCGGTATATTTTTCGCCAACTTTGTATTTTTCCTCTACATTCTCCCAAGGATTGGGTTTTAATTGTTTGAGACTTAAGTAGAGGAATGCGTCATCTTTGCTCCATCCCAATACTTTAGCCTTTAATCTTTCCCCGACTTCCGCGTAATCAAAGGGATTTCTATTTCTTCCCCAAGATAGTTCCCTTATGGGAATAAAGCCCCTTAGAGCCTTTTTAACGGAAAGGGTAATACCTTTGTTGGGGTCTATTTTTATAACTTTTCCTTCAACGATATCTCCTTCTTTAATTTGCTTCTTATATTTCTCAATAAGACGTTTCCTTTCCTCTTCTTCCAATTTCTTCTCGGAAGCGGTTATCCTTAACTGTTTGCCCCTTTGTTTTACATTCAATATGAGAACCTTTACCTTATCTCCTACCTTGTGCTCTTTTACCGCTTCTTGAGCGGGAACCAACGCCTTAATACCATCTATGGAGATTAGATATCCTACTTTCTTACCGTCCTTTTCTATAACTTTTTCCACCGTTGCTTCAAAAGGTTTAAACCTTCCTACCGCACTCTTAATTTCCTCGGTAAGTTTCTTTATCTTTAGGGGTTTTAAAGATAGTTTCGGGTTTTGGAGTTTGTTTGTAATCTTTATCAAAACCGCCTCTATTTCGTTCCCTACCTTAAGTTCCTTTCCTTCTTGCCGAACCTCCTCCTTCGGAAGGATAGCCTCTATTTTGTAACCTATGTCTACATAATAGTTGTTGTCGTCTTCCGCAACAATGGTTCCCTTAACAATTTGTCCCCTTTGAAGTTGGGTTTCTTCTTCTTTTCCCAAATACTCCTCAAGAAGCTTTTCAAATTCGTTGGTCATAACTTCCCCCTTGGTTTGGATTTTTTAAAGAAGTTAGGTTCATTGGAAACCCTTTTATAAACACTGAAAGGGTAATTATATCAAACTCTTTTTCTTCCGTCAAGTAATACTATTCTATCCTCGCGATTTAATATCAGGTCTAAAGGTGGCGATATTATTAATTTCCTACCTTTATAAACACCTATAACCTTTATATATCCCAATCTTTTAAGTATCTCCTCAATGGTCATGGGAATTTCCGAAAGCTCTCCAAAGGGAATTATTTTAAGATTTATATCCTCAAACAGTTCCTCCAAAACTTCTATACTTTGAGGTTGGATTACCGATTTTCCAATCAATTTACCCAAATATTCACCCGCAATGATTATTTTATCCGCGAGGTGTCTTTTCTTAGCCGCTTTGGCATTTTCCTCTTTTAAGTATTCCGCGATTATAAAAACTCTTGGGGATAAAGAACGAACCAACAGAGCCACCAAAGAGCTTCGGGCATCTATGGTATCCTCATTTAAAGCCTCCTTTTTTTCCGCCAATATTATTACCAAATCCGCCAACGCTATATTTACATTAAGCAATGTATCCTCCTTTGTAGGGTCTCCGAATTTCACAAAGCATTCTTTGGGAATATTTTCATCCTCATGTTGGGTTATAACGACTATATGCTTCTTAAAAAGTTTTGGATTTTTTTTAATCTCTTTAATGATATATTTTCCGGTTTCGTTCCAACCACAGATGACAATGTGGTTTTTTAAAGTTTTGAATTCAACCATCCCCTTGCGTATTCTCTCTAAATATTCTATAAAACCGGAACTTAAAATAGCGGTAAAAAGGGAAAATAGACCTACACCTCCTACAACGGTTGATACTATAACTATCCTTCCCGCGTGGGTTTGAGGGGTTATATCTCCGTAACCAACGGTGGTTAAAGATATAAAGGTAAAATAAAAAGCATCAAAAAATGTTTTAATGTTCGGATTGACCCCGTGTTCCGCGGTAAAAATTAGGAAAGACATAAAGGTTAAAAAAATTGAAAACAAAATAACCAAAAAGGTTAACTGGGAAAGGTTTTCTTTAAAAACTTCTATGAAGCCTTCAAGAATAAATCGGTAAAAGCCCAATCTAAAAATCCTGATAAGGGCTAAAATTCTTAAAATCCTAAGGGGTTGGAATACATAAAGAACCGCCAAAAGGTCTATTACGGAATAAAAAGATTTGACATATTGCCACTTTGGTTTTAAAGCTTCCCAAAAGGCTCTTTTAAAATTTCTATATTTAAAAAACGCTTTCTCAAAATCTTCCGAAAAATCGGAGGATAAAATAAATCTCCCTATCCATTCAAAAATAATTACATAAGTGGCAAAATCTATAAGCCTTTCCGCTAAAGGTTTTATTGCAAGAGGAATAGCATCAACTAAATCCAAAATTATTAAGGTAGACGAAAGTATTATTACGGTAAAGGAGAATAAGTTATAGATATAAAAGACCGTTGAAGAGCTATCTTCCAGAAGCTTGTAGTATGTTAAGCCAGAGTAATACCCTACTTTTTCCAAAACTTTTATAACTTTTAGATAATTTTTCACCTTAAAAGAAATTTTAAACTAAACATAAAACCAACACCACACCCTTCTTTCCCCATTTTCAAGATTTACAACTTTTTCTGGAGGAAAAAGTTCACACTTATCGTCCTTATAGGGGCAATTAATCCTAAAAGGACATCCTTTATCCCTTAAAGTTTTTAATTCCATTCCTCTTGAGGTTTCCCTTCTCTTGTAGGGACTTTCCACGGGGAGGTTATTCAGTAGAAAAACCCCGTACGGGTGCAAAGGTTTTTTCAGAAATTCCCTTACGGGTGAAATCTCCAAAACCCTCCCCCCTAAAAGGAGGATAACTTTTTCACCAATCTTTGTTCCTATCCTTACATCGTGAGTTATGAAGATTAAAGATTGCTCCCGTTTTAGTTTTTTAAAAAGCTCCAAAATTTCGTAAGCCACGGAAAGGTCTAAAGCGGATGTAGGTTCGTCCGCCACAATAAGTAGGGGATTTAAAACCAAAGCCCTTGCGATGGCTACCCTCTGTTTCTGTCCCCCCGAAAGTTGATGGGTCTTTCTAAACCATAGCCTCCTCTCTACACCTACAGAGGTTAAAACTCTTTCCACTACTTCTTTTCTATTCTTTATCCCGTGAACCAAAAGGGGTTCCTCAACCGCTTCCCAAACGGAGTATCGGGGATTTAAGGCATCCGTGGGATTTTGAAAAACCATGGACACTTTTTTGGTGTATTCCTTCCCGTAACTAAAAATGTTTCTTCCTTCCAAGTAAACCTTTCCCTCGGTGGGTTCTACGAGTCTAACTATCAACCTTCCCAAGGTGGTTTTACCGCTACCGCTTTCTCCCAAAATGGTGACGCTTTCGCGGTAGTTTACGGAAAAACTAACATCCTTTAGGGCAAAAAACGGTTTCTTCTTAAAGAGAAAGGAACCAAAATAGGCAACGGAAATATTTTTAACTTCAAGCAACATCTATTTTTCCGTTATGGTTTCCTTTATTTTCATACCGAAGTGTCTTCCCGCCTCTTCGGTGTATCCCAAAACCACATCTCCGGGCTTCAAATCCACAACCGATATAGGTTCACCGTTGGGTTTGGTAAGCCTTATGGTTTCCGCATTTTGCAAGATAGCGCTCACCTTTTTTCCCTCTTTGGTTTTACCTTCTATCAGAAGCATAGGACGCCTTTCAACCTTTGCCCTACCCACATATACCAATCTACCTTCACCTTTGTAGTTGTAAACCATTACGGGAACTCCAGCCTCCACTTCGCAGAGGTATTTGGTTTTGTTTTCGGGAACGCGGATATACATATGAACCGCACCCGCATTTACCCTAAAGGGGCGGGATGCAACGTAGGGGTTTTCCTCTGTTTCAGCGTGAACCAAAAACATACCCGCGGAGGAATTGCCTACGAGCATACCTTCCCCTCTTTTGAGCAAAGAGGTGGTATCAACGCAAACCCTGTCGCCGAGACCTAAAGGAAGAACCTTGGTAATTTCAACCTCCGTTAGGGTTAGAGTTTCCGTATATTCTTTTACCGCGGAACCTACTTCCTTTATGGTGTTTAAATTCAAAGTTTTCAATACAACTCCTTCCGCACCTATTTCCAAAGTTGTTATTGCGGTTTTGGCTTCCTCCGTGTTTGTTACAACCATGTAAACATCTCTTTTTTGGGCAAGGATATTCTCAAGGGGGATAATAGTCCAGTCGGTGGTTTCTATTATTACCGGAACGGGTAGTCTAGCCGCCAATTCCTCATCGCTTTTTCCTTCAATTTTCACATAAGCCACATTGCAATCGGATAGATTATCCCCTTTTTGGGGGAAACATAGTCTCAAATCCGCCTTCTCGGAAGGAGCTATAACCTTAACCTTTGCGAGTTTTTTCACTTCCTCCACATATTCTTCATTGGGTAAAACTATTGCATCAACCCCGCTTTCCAAAGCGGTTGTTACAGCCTTTTTATCAAAAGGTTCCGCCCAATACCAAAATTTTTTCATCAGAAGATTAGGATTTTAGCCCAACGAAAATAGTTTCCTTATGAAAATATTGCTGACCGGCGTTGCGGGATTTATAGGGTGGAAAACCGCCCAAAGGTTGCTTGAGGAAGGTCATACCGTTATAGGCATAGACAACTTAAACACCTATTACGACCCCTCTATAAAAGAGTGGAGACTAAAAACCCTTTTGGGTAATAAAAATTTTCGCTTTCACAAAGTGGATATAGAAAACAGAGAAGCCCTAAAACTCATCTTTGAATTCTACGGAGGCTTTGATGCGGTTATGAACCTCGCCGCCAGGGCGGGTGTTCGCTATTCAATAAAAAATCCGTATGTATATTTCACAACCAATGCATACGGGACTTTAAACCTTTTGGAGTTGTGTAAAGATTTCGGCGTAAAGAAGTTCCTGCTGGCATCTACCTCATCCCTATATGCGAGGCAACCTATGCCCTTTAAAGAAGATTTACCGGTAAATACCCCTATTTCCCCCTACGCCGCGTCCAAAAAATCCGCGGAGGTTACCTGCCACGCTTACCACTACCTTTACGGTATAGACATCTCTATAGTCCGATACTTCACCGTATACGGACCCGCGGGAAGACCCGACATGTCTATATTCCGTTTTATCTACAAGATTATGAAGGACGAACCTATTGAAATTTACGGAGATGGAACCCAAAGTAGGGATTTCACCTATATAGACGACATAGCGGAGGGAACGATAAAAGCCTTAAAACCTTTAGGGTATGAGATTATAAACCTCGGTGGAAACAACCCTTACAGCTTGCAGGAAGTTTTGGAATTGATAGAGAAATATTTGGGTAAAAAGGCAAGGGTAATTTATAAAGATTTTCATAAAGCGGACTTAAAGGCAACTTGGGCGGATATATCTAAAGCCCAAAAGTTATTGGGATGGAAACCAAAGATTCCTTTAGAGGAGGGAATAAGGAGAACCGTTGAGTGGTTTAAACAGAACTGGAATTGGGTTAAAGATGTAAAACTTCCCTAAAGGGCGTAAACTATCAGATGCTTTAAAAATGTGAAGGGGTCTTTAACCGCATAAATTCTCGGGATTTTTAAGGGATTTTCCCCTCTTTTTACATTTTTCTTTTCCACCGTGAAGGCGAATTGGTAGTATTTCCCCACCAATGCAACTAAATTCTCCGAATAATCCCCCCAAGGGTATGAAAAATTGTCTATTTCCAAACCGAGTTTCTCCTCTAAAATCCTCTTAGAGTTTTTAAGGTCGTTTTCAACCCTTTTTTGGTATTGCTCTTCACTTTCAAACTCCAAAGGTTCGGGAAAATTCTTTTCCAGTTCCTCTTTCAGTTTTTCTTCCCAATTACCCTTCTTAGGGAATTTTTCGCAAAATTCAAGAACCTCCTTTTTGACTTTTCCCGTCGGACTCACAAGGTCACTTCTTCTTTCAAAAATGGGATAACCTTCCTTTGGAGGTTTGTAAATATTCCACAAACTATATATGCGGTCTATATTTTGCTCGCTGACAAATTCGGTAAGTTTTTTACTTACGAACCCTTGTGAGTGAGAAATTCCATGCGAACCAAAAGAGAAAACATCTCTCATTTGATAAATCTCTTCCCAAGTTAGAAATTCTTCGCTGTAACCTTTTAGGAAATACTCCTTTTGGGCTTCCCACATAGATTTAGGTTGGAAAAGCTCCCCTAAGGAAACGTTTCCTTTCCAGTAATCAAACAAAGTTTTTCTTACCTTTTTGGAGTCGGAAACCCGCGAAGGGGTTATAAAGAGATGGGCTTTAAGACCGTATTTTTTCAATAAAGGGTAAGCGTAGATATAATTGTCTACATAACCATCGTCAAAGGTTAAAAAAACCGCCCTTTTCTTGGGAATGTATTCCCCTTTTAGAAAAGCTTTAAATCGTTCCCAATCAAGGACTTCAAAAAAGTTTTTAAAAACCTTTAGGTGGAACTCAAATAAACTTACACCTATATCGTAAGATTTTTTTTGATAAACCCTATGGTAGGTGTATACGAAAACTTTTGACATTGGAAGTTGATGATATTGAAAGGAGCGCCCCCGGCGGGATTTGAACCCGCGATCTCCGCCTTGAAAGGGCGGTGTCCTAGACCAGGCTAGACGACGGGGGCTACTCCCGGATTCAATATTTTAAATTAAGTTCGTTTATAAGTCAAATTTTAAAGTGGTGAGCCGGCCGGGAGTCGAACCCGGGACCCACGGCTTAAAAGGCCGTTGCTCTACCGACTGAGCTACCGGCTCTACCACTTCCAAGGAACCTTTCTATCAGGTTTGCTAAGGTATAAATTTTAGAGCATAAATTCGCCAAGTCAATAGAGTTTTTATCATAAAGAAATTAATACTCGGATTATCATTTTTTTGATTTCAGATAAGTAATTGTCAAAAAAGTTGGTATATTTATTACTTATATCCAAATCTTGACAAGGAGGGATAAGTATGGCTGGAGAATTGGTAGCTTCTATTTCAAGGCTACAGTTTGCAACTACAGCGTATTTCCACTTCTTATTTGTTCCTCTAACATTGGGTATCTCGCTATTCATAGCCATTCTCATGACTACCTATTTAGTGACGAAAAAGCAAATCTACCGCGAAATGGCGCGTTTTTGGACAAAGCTTTTCGCCATTAACTTTGCAATGGGAGTAGCCACCGGTATTACTCACGAATTTGAGTTCGGAACAAACTGGGCGGTCTACTCCAGGTATGTCGGAGACATTTTCGGAGCTCCTCTGGCAATAGAGGCGTTATTCGCATTCTTCTTAGAGTCATCGTTTATAGGAATGCTCATTTTTGGATGGAACAGGGTTAACGACATAGTAATGACCCTCGTCGCTTGGGCGGTAGCATTCGGAACCAACCTATCCGCATTGTGGATACTACTCGCCAACGGATGGATGCAGCATCCCGGCGGAGCTATTTTAAAAGCGGGAACTTGGGTTGGAGGTATTAGGGCGGAACTTTATGACTTTAGCCAAGTAACTTTTTCCCCCGTAGCGGATGTTAAATTTATGCACACCATAACCGCGGGAATGATAGTTGCGTCTATGTTCGTTCTCGGTATCAGCGCATATCACCTACTTAGAAAACAGCATGTGGAATTCTTCAAACGCTCCGCATTGGCGGCGGCTATTTTCGGAATGATTGCCTCCGTTTCGGAAGTTCTCATTGGAGATATTCACGCCCACGAAGTCGCCAAAACTCAACCTTCTAAACTCGCCGCAATGGAAGCTGTTGTAGAAAGCGAAAAGGGAGCTCCCATTTTGCTTGCGGCATGGGTAACTAAAAACGAGCAAGGTCAATACGAATATGCATTTAAGTTGCCTCTACCTATACCGGGAGTATTGAGCTTCTTGGCATATCACAACTTTAGCGCTGAAGTTCCCGGTCTCAACGATGTTCAAAAGGCAATGGAAGAAAACTTTGCAAATGCTATGAAGGAACATCCCGAATTGGCTCAAGTTATTGAAAACAACGTTAAGTTTAACGGTGAATGGCCCGAGTTTAATCCTCCCGTTAATGTAGTATACTGGGCATTCCACATAATGGTATACTTGGCATTCCTATTTGTGTTCATATTTACCGCCGCGTTCTACTATGCTAAAAAAGGTGTTCTTCACGAGAAAACTTGGATTCTGAAATTGGCTCTCTATAGCATACCTTTACCTTACATTGCAAGCTTGCTCGGATGGGCTACCGCGGAAGTCGGTCGCCAACCTTGGGTTGTTTATCCGCTAACCGAAGTAAAACACGATGCGGACGGCAATATTATCTGGGGAGAACTGTTCAAAACCATACCCGCTATGATAGAGAAAGGTGGACAAATAGTTCAAACCGAAGTTCCCGGAGCCTTCATGGGACTGACCACTTATAATGCGGTAACCCCCACTTTGACTGTTGCGGAAGTGACCTTAACATTTATAGGTTTCTTGGTAATATTCACTACATTGGCTGTTTTAGATTGGTGGCTAATAGCCAAGTATGCTAAAAAAGGTCCCGAAATGGGAGAAGAAAAGCCCCAAGAAGCTTATTAATAAAATTGAATAAGGAGGGTTAGCTATGGACACCGTTTTCTCTCCCCTTTGGTGGGATGTTCTCGTTCCCCTTTGGTTTGTTATCGTTGCCCTTGTTTGGGTAATGTATGTTCTTACCGATGGATTTGATTTGGGAGTCGGTATTTTGGTTCCCTTCATGGGGAGCGACGATGTTAGCAGAAGGATAGCCATTAACTCCGTAGGTCCTATTTGGGACGGAAACGAGGTTTGGTTTATTACCGCGGGTGGTGCGGCATACGCGGCATTTCCCGAAATATATTCCGCCATATTCGGTGGACTGTATCTCGCCCTAATGGTAATTCTGTTCGCACTAATTTTCAGAGCGGTAGGTTTTGAGTACCGTTCTAAAAGACCTTCCCAAAAGTGGAGAAACTTCTGGGATTGGGCTATATCTATTAGCTCGGGAGTAGTTGCACTGGTTCTCGGGGTTGCTCTCGGAAACATTGTGGTAGGTTTACCCTTCGTCAAATCCACATTTATAGACCCTCAAACTATGAAGGTTATGGAATCCGCGGTTAACCCCAATGCTCTAAAAGGCTTTATGTATGGTGTAATAGACCAAAACAACCAATTCCATCCTTATCCCGCAATTATAGGATTCCTACAACTATTAAACCCCTTCTTCCCCAACTTGGCTGCGGGTATATTCAAACTGCTGGTTGGTGTTACCGCATTGCTGTTCGTAATACTTCACGGTGCCGCTTGGCTTATGGTTAAAACCGTTGGCGAACATTTTGAAAGGGCTAAAGGGTTCGTTCTAAAACTCTGGCCTGTAACCGCTGGATTGTGGGTTATTACCACCCTTTGGGGATTCTTCAGCGTAGGATTTACCAATAAGTTCAACATAACTAACGAAAAAGTAATCCAACAATTGCAAAATGTAGACTACCACGGCTGGCAAGCTATTCTTGATGGAGTATTCACCTACCACGATAACTTCCTATTCCAAGCACCCGCATTGGTTTCCATCGTAGGATGGGTATTGCTCGGTTTGGGATTATTAGGAGTTATAGGTATCTTTGTATTTGCCAAAAACGGAAACGCATGGGGAACTTTCCTAAGCTCTACCTTGGCGGTTATAGGTATACTCTTTGCGGTAGCCACGGCATTATTCCCGTTCACGGTGCCTTCAATTTATGGACTTGAACACTCTATGACCGTATGGAACACCGCCGCTTCTGAGAACACCTTGAAGGTTATGACCTTGGCGGCTATTATAGCGGTTCCCATAGTATTGGCTTACACCGCCTATATCTACAAAGTATTCCTATTCAAACTCTCTCCCGAACAACTTGAGGAATCCGCCAAAAAAGGACAATTCAACTATTAAAGGAGGTGGAAGCGATGTGGCTCGGCGTTGCCTTTATTTATTTCTTCGGAGTAGCTTTTCTTACCGTTGGTCTAATAAAAGCATTAGACCAAGACTAATTTCTTCCCAATCTTTTTTCTATTTCTCTTTTTCTTTCGGAAATAATTCAATAAATTCATGAGACTTCATTGGGGAGATTTATGCCAACGGGGTTACAAAACTTGGACTATATTTGCCATTTTAGGAATTATTGGATTTTTTGGAACTTTAATAGGTAGGGCTTGGTTACACGGTTTTCCTCCAAAAGAGCATACACCTCAATGGATAGCCTTATATTTTGGCGTTATAGTGTCTACTATTCTTTTCCTTAAGGGTGTTATAGGACACTTTGTTTATATCTTCATACACAAAGATGAATGCAAAAAAATTACTCAAACCGAACAAAAGTAGGAAAAAGCGGGTATATTAGATATCCGATTTAACCCGAAACTTTAGACTTTCACCCCTTTTGGGGCGGGCTACATCCCCGCCTCACAATTTTTTAGTCCTTCCCTACGGTCCAGTATAAAAGAGCCATAACACCGGGTAGAACCACTGCCAAGAAAGCAATCAACAGGCTCATCCACATGTTGGTGGTTTGTACTACTTCCATAATGGAAAATTTATTATACGAAGCTGGTTTTCCAAAATCAACAATTTTGCAGAGATTTCTGAAATATTTGTTTTATGGAAAATTTATGAAAAATGGGCGTAGGAAAGGTTACCATAATTTTGGGAAGTAAAAGCGACATTCCTTATGCGGAGGAATGTGTAAAAATTCTTAGGGAGTTTAATATCCGCTACGAAGTAAAGATAATTTCCGCCCACAGAACCCCCGAATTGTTGGAAGAGTTTTTAAAGAACGATAATAGCGACCTTTACATAGCGGGTGCCGGTTATGCGGCACACCTACCCGGTGTGGTAGCTTCCAAAACCTTAAAACCCGTAATAGGAATTCCTTTGGATACCTCTCCCTTAATGGGGGGATTGGATGCCTTGCTCTCCATCGTTCAAATGCCTCCCGGTATACCGGTAGCAACGGTGACGGTCGGTAAGGCGGGAGGAATTAATGCGGGTATTTTGGCAGTGCAAATCCTATCCCTAAAATACCCCGAACTCGTTAAGAAACTTGAGGAATACAGAAACAAAATGAAGGAGAAAATCAAAAAGGCTAACGAGGAGCTAAACCTATAACCGCAATACCCGACTTTTCCGCCTCCCTTAAAAATTTTTCCTTTTCAACCATAAACACCTTTCCCGCTTCTAAAAAGAGTGCTTTAGCCTTTGCCTTTTTCAGTAATTTAAGGGTTTGAAGACCTACGGCGGGAACGTCAATTCTAAAATCCTGATTTGTTCTGGCAACTTTTACAACCGAAATACCTTTCCCTACCAGCTTCATAGCCCTTTTTATCGTTTGGTCCGTTCCTTCCAAACTTTCTACCGCTACGATGTGACCATTTTTGAATACCAATGTTTGTCCTATATCCATATTCGCCAACCGTTTGGCGTAATTGAAAAATTTTTTCCCTTCATTGAGGTTTTCCGATTTCAAATCCACCGAAGGTGTTAGGTTTCCTTCCGTTGCCAAAATAGGAGATGCAATGTTTCTTATCTCCTCCGAAGGGAGAAAGGAAAAACCTCTGCTTTCCATGTAGCGTATAAAAACCTTTACAATCTCCTCCGGTAAGAAAACTTTTATTTCCTCTTTGAGGCTTCGGAAAATTTCAAGGTTCCTCTTGTGTTTGCCTCCGAAGAGAAACACTTTAAGTTTTCCCCAAAAACCTTCCGCAACCGCCAAAGGTATCTTGGGATTAAACTTTCCTAACATTACTATTTTTGGTTTACCCAATTCCAACAAAAGTTCTTCCAGCTCGGTAAATCCCAAAAAGGGGATTGTAAAATCCGTTTTGGTATCGGTAACGGTTTTAACGCCTACAGAGTAAGCCTTGTAACCTTTTTTTTCCGCAAGGGTTTTAAATAGAAGGGGAAGTTTACCCCTTCCCGAGAGAATTAATAGCTTTTTCTCCATAGGGAGTTAAATGGAAAATTTAACCCACCTTTTGCGGGCGACGAAATTCAACAGTATTTTTGACATGTAAACATTGGAAAAGAAAGAGGCTATAGTTCCTATTGCCAAAACGACCGCAAAACCTTTAACGGGACCCGCATCAAATTGCGAGAGTATCAAGGCAGCTACCAATAGGGTAATGTGGGAATCCATTATGGCGGACAAA
>QOAS01000133.1 GCA_003972855.1 Gammaproteobacteria bacterium
TGATTATTTTTTCCCCTTTGCGGTTTTGTTTATTACTAAAGTAAGTATGAAGAAGGTAAGATTTCTAACCGCGGTGGGTCTCTTGGGGTGTTCGTTGGTAACCAACGCCGGTTCTCTGGAAGAATTGAAACAACTTTTTAATCAAAAAGATATAGAGGTTAATATCGCTATTACAGGAGACTACATTTATACCGCAAATAGGGATGACAATATAGGTGGACAAAGCGGGTATGAAGACAAGTTCACCTACAACGCCTTTTTGGGAATTTATAAAAACGCGGACGAAAAAAGTCCTTTCGGTTTCGGCTTTAGTGTAGGTCAGGCTTGGTTCCCCGTGGTGGGTCAAGAACCTATACCCAACCCCGACGATGGCAACGGTGCTTTTTCCAATAGCGATACCAACTTTGGAATTTTTGAAGCTTACGTTGAAGGAAAACTCGGACTTGTAACCGTAACCGCGGGTAGATTTGCAACCAACATAGGTGGAGAAGCACCCTTCACTTGGCAAAATGTAAACATCCAAAGGGGTTTGGTTTGGGCTGGAGAACCGGTTTGGTTTGACGGCGTAAGGGTTTCCGCCCAATACGGCAACTTCAACGGCTATGTAGGGGTAAACGATAGGGATACCGACGACGGAAAAATGGCTCTTGAGGTGGGTGTAGGAACTTCTTTTGATAAGGTAGATGTAAGGTTTAATGTTTTAATTCCCGATAAAAACGATTCAACCAATACAAGGGTATACAACCTAACCGTAAATGTAAACTATTTGGACTACCTACCGCTAACCCTCTACGTGGACTACCTAAGCACCCCCCAAACGGGGGATGATGCGGACTCGGTGGGAGTAGCCCTCCTCGGTGAATTCAAAGTCAATGACAAACTCTCCGTGGGTGGAAGAATTGAATATGTAAACAACGACGGGGACGGGGATAACTACGGAATCGGAAAAGGTAACAACGCTTGGACTTTCACCGTAACCCCCAAATATCGGATTAATAAATACTTCTACGTTAGGGGAGAAGTTTCCTATGTAACCCTCGGCAATAAGTATTACCAAAAACATGCCAATAACCCCAATTCCCTCAGCGACAACGAGCTAAGATTGGGTGCGGAAATTGCCTTTGTCTTCTAACTTTCTCCTTTCTATAATTTACTTGCTAATAACAAGGGGGTTTACGGTTATGAAAAAGATAGAGGCTATCATCAAACCTTTTAAGTTGGAAGAGGTAAAAGACGCCCTTATAAAGCTCGGTATCGGTGGAATGACCGTTTCCGAAGTTAGGGGTTTCGGACAGCAAAAGGGTGAAACCGAAATTTATAGGGGAACCGAATACGTTGTTGATTTCCTTCCCAAGATAAAAATAGAGGTTGTCGTTAGAGATGAGGATGTAGAAAAGGTTATAGAAACCATAGCCAATACCGCAAGGACGGGAAGGGTAGGGGACGGAAAGATATTTGTTATTCCCGTTGAGGATGTAATAAGGATAAGAACGGGAGAAAGGGGAGACAAAGCGGTTTAACTTTAAAGGTTTTTCCCTATTTTTTCTAACTCCTTTAGGATAAATAACGCCCTTTGAACCGATAGGGTATCGTATTTTTTATCTAAGCAATCCTTTACCATTTCGTATAGTTTGTCTTTCTCCTCTCTGAAAGAGACCAATTTACCGTTTTCTAACCTCCGTTCGTTCAAAAAGTCCAAAACAATCTCTCCATCGGAGGTTGAAATTGTCCAACTTCTATTTACCTTTGGGTAATTCCAAGCCACGTTTAACTCAAAAGGTATAGATTTCAAAATTTCTCCCCTTATTGTGTAGTAGAAATCCCCTTTCCTCTCAACGGTTTTTATTTCAAATTCGCCAAACAGGTGCAAAAGTAGGTAAAGGTCGTGCCACGCCAAGTCCCAAACGGGGTTTATGTAACCTTCTCCACCGTTGAGGCGGTTTATAACAACGGACTTTACCTTGTGGGGGTCGGGTTTAAAATTCCTAACCGCAAAGGAATACCTCTCTATTTCCGAAACGCCGAGGGGATGGTTGCCGAAGTTTTCCACCAAACGGGCAAAGTCTATATAACTCAACGCGGGGGGTTTCTCAAGCAACACAAAAGCCCCTTTGGAGAGGAAGTATTGAGCCACCTCGGGGTGGAATTGGGGATTTATAGCCACAAAAACGGTGGAAGAATTGCCTTTTATATCCCTATAGGAGTGGTAAAAGGGAAAATCGGAAAACTCCCTTTGGAGTTCCAAATTTAGGTCGCAAAGGGTGGGTTTTATATTAAGTTCCAAAAGTTTGTTCAAATATTTGCGACCCATATTACCGAGACCCACGAGGACAACCGCGGAAGACATTAAAAATAGAGGATACAGGTGCAACCCCGCCGAAGGCGGGCGTTAACTTCTTTTCGTTAAAAAGATTCTCTAACCTCTTCTACCAATATTTTTTCCGCCTGTCCCCTACCGATTCCTATTTTTCTCCCGAAAACTTCAACCAATACGGGTCCCCAACCGTTTTTTAGAACCCTAAGGGTTCTACCGCTGGTAAGTCCCAAGCCTTCCAATCTCTTTTTTAAACCTTTGCCCGCTTCGCATCCCACTATTCTAACCAACTTTCCTTCTTCAATTTGGCTAAGCCTTTTTACTCCCATTCATCTATAAAAGTATGGGCTTATTGATACCGAGTTTCAATATTCTTTAGTATTAAGTATATTGCACTTAAAAGTTTTTAGCATAATATTATCAACTGGAGGAGAAAATGGAACTTATAACGCAAACCCCTTTAGTTTTTTCAAGAAAAGGTTTTCCCAGAGATGGGGAGGGTAAACCCTACCTTCCCGGCGACACCCTTAAAGAGGCTATAACCTCCGCGGTGATTTTCCACAGTATTAAAAAGGACAAACAATTGGAGCAACGGGTAAGAAATTACCTAACCTCCAAGGGGTTAAAGTTAAAGGAAATAGCCAAAGACGTTAAAAAATTTGTCCTTGAAAAATACCCCATATTGGACAGCCTTCAAATTCCCGAAAAGGTTTATCTACCCGCTGAAAAGATAACAAGGGAAAGGATAGAAATCTTAGACCCCGCTATGTTCTCTACCTTCCCAAGGAAAATGTTACCGTCGGATGGGCGGAGCTAAGAAAATAGGTAGCTTTTAGAAATGGTGAAGGTAAAAATCTGCGGAATTACCAATCTTGAAGATGCAATGGAAGCGGTCAAGGCGGGGGCGGACTATTTAGGCTTTATTCTCTACCCCAAGTCCCCCCGCTACATAAAGCCGGAAAAGGTTGGCGAAATAGTGGGAAACTTGCCCAAAAGGGTTTCCACCGTTGCGGTGGTCGTAAACGAGTCACCCGAAAGGCTTATAGAACTTTTTGACCTCGGATTTGACTACATACAACTCCACGGCGACGAAAGTCCCGAAATTCTAAATTACCTTCCCCCGTCGCAGGTTATAAAGGTCTTTAGGGTAAAGGACGGCTTGAGTGAGGAATTTTTAAAACCTTGGGAGGGAGTTCACGCCTTTTTACTTGACACATACAAAAAGGGGGTTTACGGAGGAACGGGGGAAACCTTTAATTGGGAAGTGGCTAAGGAGCTAACCCAAAAAGGTTACAAAATATTCCTTTCGGGGGGGTTAAATCCCGAAAATGTTGAGGAAGCTATTTCTTCGGTAAGACCCTATGCGGTGGATGTATCCAGTGGGGTGGAACTCACCAAGAGGAAAAAGGATTTGAAGAAACTAAAGGAGTTCATTTTAAGGGCTAAAGGAGTCCGAGTAGATAATTCTTAATCCCATGCAGGGTTTTTTGAAAAAAGAAATACAAAAGCTGATAGAGGAAAAATACAACCTTTCGGGGATAGAGTTTAAGGTTGAAAGACCTAAAAGGAAAGAATTCGGAGATTTGGCTACCAACGTGGCATTTTTACTGGCAAAACACCTTAAGAGAAACCCTTTTGAAATAGCCAACGAAATAGCGGAGGAGTTAAAGAAAAATCCCTCCTTTGAGAGCGTAGAAGTTGCAAAACCCGCCTTTATAAACATTAGATTTTCTAAAGATTACTACTACGGTGTTTTAAGGGATATTCTCTCCAAAGGGCTTGATTACTTTAAGGAAAACTTCGGTTTGGGTAGAAAAGTTCAAGTTGAATATGTCAGCGCCAACCCCACGGGTCCCCTCCACTTGGGACACGGCAGGGGTGCGGTGGTGGGAGATGTAATAGCCAACCTACTGGAGTTTTACGGTTGGGACGTTACCCGCGAATACTACATAAACGATGCGGGAAATCAAATAAGACTACTCGGAGTTTCCATTCTTTACCGCTATTTGGAGTTGATTGAGAAAAAGAATAGGCTTTACGCCCGTATATCGGAACTATTTAGGGAAATAGGAGAGGAATTTGAACAAAACGGATACCGAGGTGAATACATAAAGGAACTGGCACAAAAGGTGTACGACCTCTACAGGGAACAGATATTGGAACTTCCCAAGGAAAGGGCTATATCCTTCCTCTCGGAGTTCGGTTTAAAGGAAATGCTTGAGGAGATTAAAGAAGACCTAAATAGGTTCGGTATAAACTTTGACGTTTGGTTTTCCGAAAAAAGTCTATACCAAACGGGGTATGTGGAAAAAACCCTTAACTTCTTAAGGGAAAAGGGTTTGCTTTACGAAAAGGAAGGGGCGGTTTGGTTCAAAACCTCCGAGTTTGGCGACGATAAGGATAGGGTTGTAATAAAAAGCGACGGAAGTTACACCTACTTTGCCAGCGATATAGCCTATCACTACAACAAATATTTAAGAGGTTTTAACAAGGTTATAAACATTTGGGGTGCGGACCACCACGGGTATGTGCCGAGGGTAAAGGCGGCAATAAAAGCCTTCGGCGTAAAGGAAGATTGGTTGGATGTAGAGCTGGTTCAACTGGTAAAGCTTTACCGAAACGGTAAAGAGGTAAAGATGTCCAAAAGGGCGGGGAATTTTGTAACCCTGCGGGAGCTTATGGATGAGGTAGGAAAGGACGTAATACGCTTCTGGTTTATAACAAAAAGAAGCGATACACCCTTAGAGTTTGACATTGAAAAGGCTAAAGAGGAAAGTTCGGAAAACCCCGTCTTTTACGTGCAATACGCCCACGCCCGCATAAGCGGAATTTTCAGAGAGGTAAAAAACAGAAAAGGTTTCAATGCGGAAGAAGACTTTGAATTCAACCCATCCCTTTTAAATAGCGAAACAGAATTGGAGCTTATAAAACATTTGGCAACCTTAAAGGATGAACTTATCTCCATAGCCCAAAGTAGGGAAATCCATCTGCTTCCCCAATTGGCAGTGGAACTCGTTAAGAAGTTTCACTACTACTACAACCACTACAGGGTAATGACGGACGATTTTGAACTGATGAAGGCGAGGTTGGCACTCCTAAAAGCCATTAGAACCGCTTTAAGGTTAATTTTCAAGTTCATAGGTATTTCCGCTCCCGAAAGGATGTAACCTCTTTTGTTTCTCCTTTTCCCAAAATATACCCTTAATGGTTGAAAAGCTCATAAAAAAGGCAGAAGTTCTATTGGAAGCCCTCCCCTACATTAGGAAATTCCGAGGAAAAACCTTTGTTATTAAATACGGCGGTTCCGCAATGGTAAATGAGGAACTTAGGGAAACCTTTGCAAGAGATGTAGTCCTCCTAAAACTTGTGGGTATAAATCCCGTTATAGTCCACGGAGGGGGAAAACATATAAACGAAATGCTAAAAAAGTTGGGAATTTCGGTGGAGTTCGTGGGAGGAATAAGAAAAACCACCGAAGAGGTTATGCACATAGTTGAAATGGTTTTAAGCGGGGATATCAACAAGGACATAGTAGCCCTTATAAACAAACATTCGGGGGAAAAAATCTACGCGGTGGGTCTTTCGGGAAGAGATGGGAGACTTTTAAAGGCAAAAAAGATAGATAACTCCTACTTTAGTGAAAAATTGGGAATAAATCCCCCTTCGGAAGATATAGGATTGGTGGGGGAAGTTGAAAGGGTCAATACCGAACTGATAAACACCCTTTTGGAGAAAAATTACATCCCCGTTATAGCCCCCATAGGTGTGGGTGAAAGAGGGGAAGCCTATAACATAAATGCGGACATAGCCGCTTCGGAAGTTGCCAAAGCCCTTAAGGCGGAAAAACTAATTTATCTGACCGACACCGAAGGGGTTAAAGACAAAAACGGAAACCTCATAAAGAAATTAAAAGACACCCAAGTGGAGGAACTTATAAAGGACGGAACCATAGGCGGAGGAATGATACCAAAGGTGCGTTCCGCGGTTTTCGCCCTCAAAGGGGGCGTCAAGAAAGTTCACATAATTGATGGAAGGCTTTCCCACTCAATTCTCTTAGAAATCTTTACCGACGAAGGGGTGGGAACGGAGATAACCCTCAAGGGAGATTGATAAGCTTGTGCATTTGAGGTATTATTCGGGCGTAAAAACCCATCTTTAGAAGCTTATCTAAAAGTTCCAAAGCCCTTTTGAGGTTTTCCTCTTTGTTACCCTCCGGTTGGAGTATGAGCTTTTTTCCCTCCACAAGCGGGAGAAATTCCTTTCTCAATACAACTTCCAAGGTTAAATGCTTGTCAACCACCATTTTTAGTTCGTCCGCAAACTGGGAAAATTTGGGGTCTATTTTGTAATTCACCGAGTATTTTGGAGAAAGGCTTATGTAAAAACCTTTCCGGGGAAGCTTTTCAAATACCGATTGCCAAATAGTCCCGTTGGTTTCTATCTGAACGAAATATCCTTCCTTTATGAGGATTTGGCAAAAATCCCCCAAGACCGGATGGGCAAAAGGCTCTCCACCGGTAATTAGTATGTGTTTTCTACCTATTTGGGAAATTTTTTTTAAAACCTCCTTTAGGGGAACTTTCACCTCTTCCTTAAAGGGTATGGCATATTTTGTATCACACCAAGAGCAGTATATATTGCACCCCTGAAACCTTATAAGGGTTATCGGTGAGCCTACTAAAAACCCTTCTCCCTGAATGGTAGGATATATTTCGCATATGGGAATGTCCATAGGGAAAAATTGTTGTTAGGAAAACCCCTTTTCCAAGGTTTATGATAAAAGATAATTTAATTAGGGGGTTTGTAAATGTTAAGGTCTTTTTATGTAGCTTTAACCGGTTTAACAGCCTCCAAGGAGTGGTTGGATATAACTTCAAACAATATAGCCAATGCCAACACTATCGGTTTTAAAAAGAGCAGACCCGTTTTTCAAGACATCGTTTTGCAAAACATTTTTACCTTTAACCATTACAGCAATACCGTTAACAAAATAACATTTGGCGGTGGAGTATTTATGCCAACCACATTGGTAGATTTTACCCAAGGCTCCATGAAATTCACGGGAAGAAACACCGATATAGCCATTGATGGTGATGGATTTTTTATCCTTGCAAACAATAACGGAGCCCGTTTCTATTCAAGGAACGGAGAGTTTAGATTGGCTCAAGGAACTGACGAACAGGGAAGGGCGGTTGTAAGGTTAGTTCACTCCAGTGGTTTAAATCTATTGGCGGATAAAGTAGACCCGAAAACCCTACAACCGACGGGAAAATTGGAACCCGTCACTATTCTCGCGGAGCTTCCCCCAAAAGCAACGGAAAAAATTTACGCCACCGATGGTTCCAATTTAGACCCTCGTGCAAACGCCATAGGGGTGGATTTTAATCCTTCCGACGCAACGACCTATGATGTTCTTTATACCGTTCAAGTCTTTGATAAAAAGGGAAATCGTTACGACATAGGTTTATTTTTTAAAAAGTTAAATCCTATGGTAAAAGATAGCGATGGAAATTACTACCATACATTTATTGCAACCGACGATGCGGGAAACAGATATCTTACTTTTGCCAATGGAAATGAATATATAGAGGTTACGGGAAATACCCCATCTATATCTGTTCCCTCCGAAGATAAAATGAGATTAATAACAACAGATGTTAGGATTAGGGTAGGAAGCGGAGATATTGAATTAAAGGAAGTTTACTGGTATAGGAATGGTAACAACATATATATTTTGGGAAAAGATGATAGTGATAACTGGTATCAGCTTTCCGCGGATACCACAGCTCCGAATATATCTCCCGCCGACCTTCAACCCGCGGAGGTTGAAAATACTTGGCAAGCTTTTGTCCTTTTAAGAAACCCTTACGGAAGCTGATGGCTGAATTTAATAGACTCGGAAGACCAAGCAAAAGATGGAACTACGATTTTAAAGGAAGGAGATTATTCCTACGATATAGTTACATTTGGACAAGATGGTTCGCTCTATTCCGACTGGGGAGGCGACAAAAGGATAAAACTCAATATAAACGGTCTACCTACCTCGTTAAAGAATTCCCTATCTTTAAAAGAGGTGAATTTGGAAGGTATTACCCAATACCCGATAGACTTCGCACTGGGATTCCAACAGGATGGATACCCTCCCGGGTTGATACAAACCATAAGCATAGGCGAGGACGGAACTATAACCGGTATCTACAGTAACGGTCAATCCTTACCGCTATATAGAATAAAGTTGGCATATTTTACCAGCCCGCAAGATTTGGTTAATAAAGGAGGTAATGTATTTATTGCCCCCAGCACTTTAAATCCGGTAGAACAATATGCGGGTCCGCGTTCAAAACTAAGAGAGGGTAGTTTGGAACTTTCCAATGTGGACGTAGCGGAGGAGCTTATCAACATGATTACCGCGGAAAAGGCTTACCAAGTAAACGCCAAAGTGGTTCAAACCGGTCAAACCATTTTGGACACAACCATAAATCTAAAACGATAGTTAGGGGTTGAGCTATGGCGGAAGAACAAAAACAAGAAACTCCGCAAGGAGGCGGAAAGAAAAAACTTTTACTTTTCGGTTTACTCATTCTCCTTATCTTGGGAGGCGGTGGTGCGGCGGCATACTTCTTTTTCCTAAAAAAGTCCCCCCCCGAGGAGAATGTAAACGCAACGGAAAATGCAACGGAGGAGAAACCCAAACCTCCACCGGAGCTAAAAGAACTTTCCAAACCCGGGATATTTATTAGTGTCGGCGACTTTGTGGTTAATTTGGCGGATACCGATGTTCAAAGGTTTGTAAAAGTTTCCGTAACCATAGAGGTTATGAACGAAAAGGTTCAAAATGAAGTAAACCAAATGATGCCCGCCATAAAAGATGCTATAAACGACCTCATAAGCAGTAAGTATTACAGAGATGTAAGAACTCCCGAGGGTAGGGAGAGACTGAAAATAGAGCTTCTTAAAAGGTTAAACGCCCTACTTCCCGAAGGCGGTATTAAAGCGGTATACTTCACCCAATTTGTGGTGCAAACTATGTAAACCTATGCCCTTTGAAGGTTCCCTTTTTTTATACATCTACGCGGGGTTAACAGTATTTCTTCTCACCTTAGGGGGCATCTTTTGGGTTTTCCGCAAAAGGTATGGGAATGTAATATTCCTAACAAAGGGAGAAATCCAACTTTCCCCTACCCACTCGGTAAGGGTTTTAAAGGTTTTACCCTTCATGGGTGAAGGTTTTTTAATCTTTGTTGAGATTAAAACTCCAAAGGGAAACCACTTTGAAGTTTGGGGATATTCAAAGAGCGGAGGTTTTGTAAAAATTTCTAAAATCGGAGATTAAAACCTATGGCGGGAGATATAACCGTTCAACTGGCGACCGAAGGGGTTAAATTGGCAACTCCTATAAAACTTCTCATACTTTTAACGCTTTTATCCCTTGCCCCTTCGCTACTGATAATGTTTACCTCCTTTGTCCGCATAGTTATAGTTTTGGCACTGATAAGGCAGGCAATAGGAACGCCCACTATTCCACCCAATCAGGTAATAATTTCTTTAGCCCTATTTTTGACCTTCTTTATTATGTATCCGATTTTTCAAAAGATATATAACAACGCCTTTGTTCCCTACATCAAGAACGAAATTACCGATGAGGAGTTTATAAAGAGGGCAAGCGCTCCGATAAGGACCTTTATGCTCTACAATACCCAAAAGAGTTCCCTAAAGGTGTTTATGGATATGGCAAACTTACCCAAAGAGGAGAGAGTTCCCGAGAAAATACCTTGGAGGGTTCTTATTCCCGCCTATATGGTTAGCGAAATAAAAACCGCCTTTGAGATTGTTTTCCTCCTTTATTTGCCATTTTTGGTAATAGATGTGGTTGTTGCAACCATCCTCATAGGGTTGGGTATATTTATGCTCCCGCCTACGGTGATATCGCTACCGCTGAAGATTATCCTCTTTGTGTTGGTCAACGGCTGGGAACTCTTGGCGAAAGTTTTGGTAAAGAGTTACAATATACCCAATTTACCTTAGTCTCTTGAATTTTCCTCCTTTCGCGATTTATAATTAATAGGTTGCACTTTTAACCATGAGGGGTAATAATAATATGACCGAAAAAAGGAAATTCAAACCCAACGAAGCCCTTCCCAGGAAATTTTTCGGTTCCAAGGAAACTTTGGTTCCCATACCTTATCTGCTGAAAATACCTAAGGATTCCTATAAAAGGTTTTTGCAAGACCACGTAAATCCCAAACAGAGGAAACGCACCGGTTTGGAAAACCTCTTTAGGGTAACCTTCCCCCTAAGAGACCCCAACGAAAGGGTTGAGCTTAGATATTTGGGTTACGAAATAGGGGATTGGGAATGTCCCGTTTGCGGATATAAACCCGGGGAAACCGAATTGGGTGGTCCCGGGGAAATATGCCCCCGTTGTTTGGAAAAAGAAAACAAGAGAATTTACCTCGTTTGGAAAAAACCTTATACACCCGAAGAGTGCAAGGAAAAAGGTCTTACCTATTCCGCACCGCTTAGGGTTTTGCTTCAGGTTGCAACTAAAGTAGACGATGAAAACTTTACCCCTCCCAAAGGGAAAGGTCACATAGAGGTTGACAAAGATGGTGTTAGGTGGTGGGTAAGGCCTCCCAAAAAAGTTTACTTCGGGGAAGTTCCCCTTATGACCGAAGAGGGAACATTTATAACCAACGGAACAGAAAGGATTATAGTAAATCAATTGATAAGGTCTCCCGGGCTGTTTTACGAAATTAAGGAAGATAGGGCTAAAGAAGGTCCCATTGCGAGGAAAATTTACAGAGGTTCGGTAGTTAGCGATAAAGGTATAAGGGTTGAGTTTGAATTGACCTCCACTTCGGACGAGTTTTATGCAAGGCTCAATAAGAAAAAACTCGGCGGTTCGTTGGTCTTCAGGGCTTGGGGATTGGAAACCGCATACGATATTCTAAAGCAATTCTATCCAGGCACTAAAAAACTTTTCTTCCAAGAGGGCGCCTTTGTTGATGCGGAAACCGGTGAAGAATTTACCCTTGAGGAATTGGAAGGCTACAACCTTTTTGCGATAATCAGGTATAAGGCATTCGTTCAGGATACCCAAACGGAAGAGGAGTTTATTGAGGAAAGGTTTATTGAAAATACCGGGAAGCTCAAAAGACTTCTTTCCGACGATAGGTATGAAATCGTTTACATAACCGCTGTTTCCAACCAAGAAGCCACCAAATCTCCTTGGGCGAAAATACCTTTGGAAACGGTAATAAAGGAAACCTCCGTAAGGTCTCCCGAAAATGCTTCCCCCGTTAGGGTTCCCGCAAGGTTTGGATTTTCCGATTACGCCAAAATTGAGATATACAAAAAACTGCGCCCCTTAGAGCCTATAACTTTAACCTTTGAAAACCTTGCGGAGAGGGCAAGGAACTACTGGAGGGCTTACTTTGCAGACCTTCACAGATACGACCTCTCCCATGTAGGTAGGGTTAAACTCAACGCAAGGGTTCACAAGCTACCCAAAGAGCTAAAACCCCAAGATGTGGAACGATTGGACAAAATCCCTCCCTTAGCGTTGGCTAAAGATATAGAGGTAAACGGAGAGGTTTACAAAGAGGGAACAAGGGTTACCAAAGAGTTGGCGGAAAAACTCTTCAACGCGGGTGTTAATTCCATACCCGTAAAGGACTACACGGAAGAGGAAGCCCGTTTCTTACAATGGTACGACTTGGTTGCCATCGTTAAAAAACTTATAGACCTAAGATTTGAAAGGGATAAAACCGATAGCGTAGCGCATCTTGGAAACCGTAGGGTTAGACCCGTTGGGGAACTCTTAGAAGCCCAAGCCCGTATGGGCGTTGCCCGTATGGAAAGGGGCTTCAGGGATAAGGCGAATATCGTCAATATAGGAAACCCCGACCTAAGACCCCAAGACCTTATAAACCCCCGTCACATCACCTCCACCATAATGGACTTCTTGAAAACCGGACAACTTTCCCAATACTTAGACCACACCAACCCCTTGACGGGTTTAACCCACAAAAGGCGTATGTCCGCTTTGGGTCCCGGCGGACTAACCAGGGAAAGCGCCAAGTTTGAAATAAGGGACGTTCACCCCTCCCACTATGGTAGGATTTGTCCCATAGAAACTCCCGAAGGTCAAAACATCGGTTTGGTAACGTCTCCCACCGTATTTGCTCAACTAAACGAGTATGGTTTCCTAATAACCCCCTATAGGAAAGTTAAAGACGGTAAGGTTACCAACGAGGTTGAATGGTTAACCGCCTATGAGGAAGAGGATAAATTTATCGCGCAATATTCTCCCACCGACAAGGAAGGTAACATAATTTCCGATAGAATCCTCGTAAGGTGGAAGAGTGAAATTCACATAATAAACAACCCCAAACAAATTGACTATATGGACGTATCTCCCAAACAGGTTGTATCTCCCTCATCGTCACTAATTCCGTTCTTGGAACACGACGACGCAAACAGGGCATTGATGGGTTCTAACATGCAACGGCAGGCGGTTCCCCTCATAAAGACCAGCTCTCCCATAGTGGGAACGGGAATGGAAAAGGTTATCGCCAGAGATTCCCACGCGGTAGTGGTCGCCAAGCGGGGAGGGGTTGTTGAAGAGGCTAACTCTAAAAGGATAATAATCAGGGTAAACCGCGAGGAGATTAACTTTGACGACCCCAACGACCTCGGTATTGATATTTACGAACTCAAGAAGTTTCAGAGAACAAACCAAGATACATGTTTAAACCAAAAACCCCTCGTGCGTCCCGGTCAAAAGGTTGAAAAGGGAGAGGTTATAGCGGACGGTTACTCCACCGAAAGGGGAGAATTGGCTCTCGGAAAGGATGTTCTTGTAGCCTTTATGCCGTGGAGGGGTTACAACTTTGAGGACGCGATAGTTATTTCCGAACGCCTTGTTAAGGAAGATGTATATACCTCCATCCACATAGAGGAATTGGAAGTAGAAGCCAGAGAAACCAAATTGGGAGATGAAATAATAACACGCAACATTCCCGGTGTGAGCGAAAAGGCTATAGCCCACTTGGACGAATACGGAATAGTAAAGGTGGGAACTTACGTAAAACCGGGAGATATTTTGGTCGGTAAAGTTGCACCCAAAGAGGAAGGACAACTAACCCCCGAGGAGAAACTTTTGCAGGCGGTATTCGGAGAAAAAACAAAAGATGTTAAGGATGTATCGCTTAGATGTCCTCCCGGGTTGGAGGGTATCGTTATAGACGTTAAGGTATTTACAAGGAAAGACCAAGCTACAAAAGATAAACTCGCCCAAGATGTAATACGGGAAGAAAAAGCAAAATTGGAAAGGGAATATGAAGAGAGAAAAAAACTCCTTTTGGAAGGTAGAAATATAGTTCTAAAAGAACTTTTAGTGGGTCTCACCATAGAGGAAGACCTTAAGGTTGGAAATGCGGTCTTACTCAAAAAAGGTGAGAAGATAACCGAAGAAAATGTAAATAAGGTGTTGCCCGTTATCAGCCTTAACCCCAAGAAGTTTATAAAAGACGAAGAAGTCCTTAAGAAGATAGAGGAAATAACCGAAAGGTTTAAACTCCAAACCCGCGTCCTTGATAGGATATACGAGGAAAAAAGGAAACAGCTTGAAAGGGGAGGTTTAAAACCCGGCGTAAACACCTTGGTGAAAATCTACATAGCCCAAAAGAGGAAGATAAAAGTCGGAGATAAAATGGCGGGTCGCCACGGAAACAAGGGTGTTATCTCCGTGGTATTACCCGTTGAAGATATGCCCTTCCTTGAAGACGGAACTCCGGTTGATATAGTCCTCAACCCCTTAGGTGTTCCCTCCCGTATGAACATCGGACAGATATTGGAAACCCACTTAGGTTTTGCCGCCAAGAAGTTGGGTGAGCAGTTGGGTGAAATGCTCCAAAAGGGCTTTAGCAGGGAGGAAATTACCAAACGGATAGTTGAAATATACGCGGTTGGCGACAGAGACGGCAGAATGCAAAAAGAGATTAAGGAATGGCTGGATAGCTTAGACGACGAAAGCTTTAGGGAAGTTGTTAAAGAATATGCGAGAAAGGGAATTCCTATGGCTACCCCCGTATTTGAGGGTGCTACCGAAGAGGACATCAAAACCCTCCTCAAAATGGCGGGATTGCCCGAAAGCGGTAAGGTAACCCTCTACGACGGTAGAACGGGCGAACCTTTTGATATGGAAGTTACCGTCGGATATATGTATATGAACAAATTGATACACATGGTGGACGATAAGATTCACGCCAGGGCAACTGGACCCTACTCGCTCGTTACCCAACAGCCTCTCGGCGGTAAGGCGCAATTCGGTGGTCAGCGTCTCGGAGAAATGGAAGTTTGGGCACTAGAAGCCCACGGTGCGGCATACACGCTCCAAGAAATGCTCACCGTTAAATCCGACGACATTGAAGGTAGAACCAAAGTTTACGAGGCTATCGTAAACGGTAAATATGTATATACACCCGGATTGCCCGAATCCTTTAAAGTTTTAGTAAGGGAACTTAAAGGTTTAGCCCTTGACGTTAGATGTATAAACTTTGACGAAGCAAAATCGGTCGGTTGTGACCAGGTTAAAATCCGCGAAGAGGAAGAGGATAAGAAGAAACTTTTCTAACCGATGATTTTGTTTTTCTTCTTTTTCAACCTAAATTTAGATAGTTTTGGAGGTTTAACATAATGGGTAAAAAAGGAATTTTACCCTTTGATGCGATTAAATTAATGATAGCTTCTCCCGAGGAAATTCTTTCTTGGTCTCACGGAGAAGTAAAAAAACCCGAGACTTTAAATTATAGAACTTTAAAACCCGAAAAAGACGGTCTATTTTGCGCGAAAATTTTCGGTCCCGTTAAGGATTACGAATGTCTTTGCGGTAAATATAAAGGAAAAAAATTTGAAGGAACGGTTTGCGACCGTTGCGGTGTGGAAGTCACGAGAAGCTACGTTAGAAGGGAGCGTTTCGGTCACATAGATTTAGCCGCTCCCGTATCCCATATATGGTTTTTAAAATCCTCTCCCTCCAAGATTGCGTCTTTACTCAATATGTCCACCAGAGATGCGGAAAAGGTTATATACTTTGAAAACTACCTCGTAATAGAGTACCCCCAAGACGATGAAGAAAACGAAGAGTTTGCCAAGGATGAAAAGACCATACCGCTTAACGACCTGGGGGAAACCAAATGGGTTAAACTCCACATAGTAAACGAGGATACCTACCAAAACGAATACGCCTTTTCTTTGGAAGATAAATACGAAGCGGGAATAGGTGCGGAAATTATTAAGGAAGTTTTATCCAAATTAGACCTTGAAGCCTTTGCGGAAAAACTGAAAAAGCTTATAGAACCCTACTCCCTCAGTTGGGAAGACTTGAATTCCGAAACCAGAGAGAAGTTCCCCAAATTCTACGAGCGTATGGTAAGAACCGTTTCCGCTTACTTCCAACGTTACGGTATAGAACCTTCCGATCCCAAAACCCTTGACGAGCTTATTATCGGTCAAAAGTGGCTTAATCCCAAAACCGGTGAAATTGCGGAGGAACAACTCTCGGACGATTTTGTCACGGGCTTGGAAGCCCTTGAAAGGATTTACGAATTTTACAGGACCAAAAATAGCGAGATACCCATAATAGAAAAACTTAAAGAGGAAGTCCGTCAGGCTGTAATAAAGGCATTCCCCGAAAGCAAAATTAAAGACTATGTAAGAAAACTCCAACTCATTGAAGGGTTCATAAACTCGGGTAACCGCCCCGAGTGGATGATTCTTGAGGTTCTACCGGTAGTGCCACCCGAATTGAGACCCCTCGTTCCTTTAGAAGGTGGAAGATTTGCAACTTCCGACCTAAACGACCTTTACAGAAGGGTTATCAATAGAAATAACCGCCTCAAAAGACTTATAGAACTGGACGCCCCCGAAATAATCATCAGAAACGAGAAAAGAATGCTCCAAGAGGCGGTGGACGCCCTCATAGACAACGGTAAAAGGGGTAAAGTCGTAACCTCCAAAAGGAGACCCCTTAAGTCCCTTGCGGATTACCTCAAGGGTAAACAGGGACGCTTCAGGCAAAACTTACTCGGTAAAAGGGTGGACTATTCGGGACGTTCGGTTATCGTTGTGGGTCCCGAACTCAAAATGCACCAATGCGGTCTTCCCAAAATAATGGCTTTAGAGCTGTTTAAACCTTTCCTATACAGGAGACTGGAGGAAAAGGGTTACGCAACCTCCATAAAACAGGCTAAGCGCTTAGTTAGAGAGCAGGCCCCCGAAGTGTGGGAATGTTTGGAAGAAGTTGTGAAACAACACCCCGTATTGTTAAACAGGGCACCTACCCTCCACAGACCTTCTATTCAAGCCTTTGAACCCGTATTGGTTGAAGGTAAAGCTATAAAACTCCACCCCCTCGTTTGTCCGCCATTTAACGCGGACTTTGACGGTGACCAAATGGCGGTTCACGTTCCCCTCGGTATAGAACCTCAATTGGAGTCCTACATCCTTATGCTCTCAACCCAACAGGTGCTATCCCCCGCCCACGGAAAACCCTTAACTATGCCCTCTCAAGATATGATTCTCGGTATCAACTACATTACCCAGGTTATAGAAGGTAGACCCGGCGAAGGAAAACTTTTTGCGTCTCCCGAAGAGGCGATTAAAGCATGGGAACTCGGTAAGGTAGATATCCACGCAAAAATCAAGGTAAGGTTTGACGGAAAAACTATAGAAACAACCGTTGGAAGGATACTGTTTAACGAAATACTCCCCGAGAAGTATAGAAAAGAGAGGGGATTTGTAAACCAAGTTCTGGATAAGAAAAAACTCGGGAAACTCATATACGACGTTTACAAAGTTGTAGGTAACGAGGAAACCGTTATATTCCTTGACCGCCTAAAGGATTTGGGATTTGAACTTTCCACAAAAGCGGCGGTTTCCATAGGTATGGACGACATTAGGGTTCCCAAGAAGAAAAAGGAAATCGTTGAAAGGGCTGTTGCGGAAACCGAAAAGGTATGGGAGCAATACAGAAAGGGAATTATTACCAATAAAGAGCGTTACAACAGGATTATAGACATATGGTCCCGTGCTACGGAAGAGATTACCCAAGAAATGTTTAAAGAAATTGAGCAAACCGAAATCGTTTACAACGGAAAAACCTTCCCCGGAACATTCAACTCCATATACATGATGGCAATTTCGGGAGCGAGGGGTAACAAAGACCAGGTTCGTCAGCTGGCGGGAACCCGTGGACTTATGGCTAAGCACTCGGGAGAATTTATTGAAACTCCCATTATCTCCTCCTTCAAAGAAGGACTTTCCGTTTTGGAATACTTCATTTCCACCTACGGTGCGCGCAAAGGATTGGCGGATACCGCCCTAAAGACCGCCCAAGCCGGTTACCTAACCCGTAGGTTGGTAGACGTTGCCCAAGAGGTTAGGGTTGTAACGGAAGACTGCGGAACCATTAAGGGAATTACCGTTGAACCCATCGTTGAAGGTGGAGAAGAAAAAGTTCCCATAAAGGACAGGGTATTCGGAAGGGTTGCCGCGGAGGATGTAAAAGACCCCATTACGGGCGAAGTCATAGTAAAGGCGGGTGAACTTATAGATGACGAAAAGGCGGAGCAAATTCAAAAGGCGGGTATTGAGAAGGTAAAAGTAAGGAGTGTCCTCACCTGCGAGGCTAAAGGAGGCGTATGTGCCAAATGTTACGGAATGGACCTTTCCAACCGTAAGCTCGTTGCGGTCGGTGAAGCGGTAGGTATCATCGCCGCTCAATCTATCGGTGAACCCGGAACACAGCTCACCATGAGGACATTCCACATCGGGGGTGCGGCAACCGCTGAG
>QOAS01000045.1 GCA_003972855.1 Gammaproteobacteria bacterium
GGAAGCCAACTCGGAGGCGCTACCCGCCAAACCTCCCGCCCCGAGGTCTTGCATACCCACTATGGCTTCGGGTTTTTCGGTTAAAACTTCCCAAATGGCTTCTATAAGTTTCTTTCCAAAGAAGGGGTCTCCTATTTGGACGTTGGGTCTTTTCTCTTCCGTATCCTCCCCGAACTGGGCGGAAGCCATTACCGCCCCCTTTATACCGTCCCTTCCCGTTTGCGAACCTATCAAGAATAACACCTGTCCGGGGCGGGTGGCTCTGGCTCTCTTCATTTTCCCCGCGGGGATTACCCCCAAACAAAAGGCGTTCACCAAGGGGTTGGTTACATAGCTATCTTCATAAAAGGTATCTCCCCCCACGGTGGGAATACCGACGGGGTTTCCGTATCCGCCTATACCTTTGACGACGCCTTTATTCAGTTCCCTACTTTTGGAGTCCTTTCTTATATCTCCGAACCTCAAGGAGTTGGTTAGAGCTATGGGGCGCGCACCCATGGAGAGGATATCCCTAATAATTCCACCCACACCGGTTGCCGCACCGTGAAAAGGCTCTATAAAGGAGGGGTGGTTGTGACTTTCTATCTTAAAGGCAACCCATACGTTTTCATCTACCTCAACCACTCCCGCATTTTCACCGGGACCTTGAACCACCCAAGGGGCTTTTGTGGGGAATTTCCTCAAGTGTTTACGGGAGGATTTATAGGAGCAGTGTTCACTCCAAAGGGCTCCGAAAATTCCCAATTCAACCTCGTTGGGTTCCTTTTTTATAAGTTCCTTAATGAGTTTATACTCCTCTTCGGTAAGCCCCTGTTGTTCCCAAGGTTTCTCCATTAGGGGTAAATTCTAAAGAAACATTTCAAACCTCCGTATATCTAATTATCTAATATTTAGAGATACCGCCATGGGGGAAAAGGTAAAGGCTATATTTGAAAAGGCTTGTCCCAACTGCGGAGGAGCGATAAGCGATTACAGACTCAAAAAGGGTCTGCCCTGTTCCAAGTGCCTACCGAGAATAGAGGAGGAGGATAGTTACCTTGCCTGTTTGGAACTTTCCGCAACCGGTAAACTGCAAGGGGATTTTAAAGAAATTTGCGAACTTTCGGAGGCGACCAAGGACTTTTCCAACTTCTTTAGGAGTATTCATAAATCCTACCCTTGGACTTTGCAAACCGCTTGGTTTAAAAGATTTTTCCTCGGAAGGAGTTTTGCCCTTTTAGCCCCTACGGGGATAGGAAAGACAACCTTCGGTCTCACCTTGAGTTTCTATTTGGCGAGGAAAAAACACCAAAAGAGTTACCTAATATTTCCGACCCGCCTTTTGGTGGAACAGGCTCTGAATAAACTCCGCAAAATGGGTGTTCCCGAAGATTACCTCCTCTACTTCGGTGAAAAACCCTCTTTAACCAAAAAACAGAAAGAGGAGAGGTTAAAACGCCTCCGCGAAGGGGATTTTAGGATTTTGATAACCACCTCTATGTTTTTATATAGGAATATAGAAGAGATACCCAAAGGGGTTTTCTCTCTGATTTTTGTGGACGATGTGGACAGTTTTCTAAAAACCGCCAAAAATATAGACAAAGTTTTGTATCTACTCGGCTTTAACCAAGAGGATATAGATTGGGCTTTTAGAATAATCCGCCTACGGCGGGAACTCTCCCAAAAACCCGACGCCAAACCCGAAGATTGGGAGAAATTAAGAAAGGAAGAGGAAAAACTCAAAAAACACGCCCAAAAGGTAAGAAAGGGGGTCTTGATAGTTTCTTCCGCAACCTCCAACCCTCGGAGCGAGAGGATAAAACTCTTTAGGGAACTCTTGGGGTTTGAGGTAGGGCGTCCCCTCTTTTATTTAAGGAATGTAGTAGACGCTTACGAGGATAAATTCTTGGGTGACCAAAAGGCTGTCTTAGACCACAAACCCCTGTGGGATTTCGTATATGAATTTGTCAAAAACCACCCCAAGGGGGGACTTATCTACATCTCCCAAGATAGGGGTAAGGAAGAGGTAGACCGTTTGGTGGAATACCTCAACTCCAAGGGACTGAAGGCGGTTTCCTACGAGGAAATGGACAAACACCTAAAGGAGTATGAGGAGGGAAAGGTAAACGCCTTGGTGGGAATAGCCTCTTACAGAAACCCCTTGGCGCGCGGTTTTGATATGCCCCATGTGGTTCGGTATGCCCTCTTTGTGGGTGTTCCCAAACTCAAATTCACCCTAAAGGTGGAAGAGCATATATCCCACATACTTTGGGTGTTACTGGCTTTGCGTCCCTTAATCGCCAAGGACGGGGAGCTAAAGGAAAAATACCTCCAAAAGTTAGACCGTTGGATAGAACGGCTTAGGAAATACTCCTACCTTTCGGAGGAGTTTATTGAACAAAACGAACGCCTGAAGGAGATTATAGAAAACATAAGGAACGAGGTAAGGGAGTTTATAGAAAACCCCCAAATCCTTGAGAGGATAAAAGAGAGTGAGGAGATAACCCTAAGGTGGGACAAAAAGGAAGGTTACACCCTAATAGTTGCGGATGTTACCGGGTATCTGCAGGCGTCGGGTAGAACTTCCCGCCTCTATGCGGGCGGACTTACCCGAGGTTTTTCCCTCGTTTTGGTGGACGACAAAAAAGCCTTTAACAACCTTAGGAAGAAAGTTAAATGGTTTAGCGACGAAATAGAGTTTACCCCCTTGGGCGAGGTGGAATTGGAAAGACTCTTTGAGGAGATTGAAAGGGATAGACAAAATGTGGTTAAGTTTCTAAAGGGCGAAATCCCCAAAGGTGCAAACGAGCTTATTAAACCCGTATTGGTCGTGGTGGAATCTCCCAACAAGGCGAGAACTATAGCCAACTTCTTCGGAAAACCCCTAAGGAGGAGAATCGGAGACATAGACGTTATGGAGGTTTCCCTCGGAGATAAATTCCTAACTATAACCGCTTCCGCGGGACACATCTACGACCTAATAAAAAAGAATGAAGGGAATCTGTTCCACGGCGTAATAGTGGAAGGCTCAAAAAGGCACCCCACCCACTTTATACCCATATACGAACCCATAGAGCAGGAAACTTCCTCGGGAGAGGTCAGAAGCAAAGAGGAAATTATCAACTCTTTGCGCCAAGCGGGGCTTGAGGTTGCGGAGGTTTATATAGGAACCGACCCCGATAGTATTACGGGTGACAGTAAGGTTCTCGTCAAGGTTGGAGATGAAATAAAACACATTACGGTGGAAAAGCTCTTTGAAGAACTAAAGGAGCGGTGTGAGGTAGAAATCCGAAACGGACACGAGTATTTAAAACCTTCGGACCTTTACGTTCCCGTTGTGGATAGAGATTTCCGCGTTAGGTTCGGAAAGGCTAAATACCTAATCCGCCACAAGGTAAGGAAACCTATATACAAAATAACCACCCAAAGTGGAAGGGAAATAAAGATAACGGGAGACCATTCCATTTTTAGGTTGGATGAAAACTTAAACCTCCAAGAGGTAAAACCCACCCAACTCCGAGAGGGTGATTTTATAGTTGTAAACGAAGTATTACCCTCCGAAGAAAATAAAATAGTTTTTGACCTGGCGGAGTTCAAAGAAGAACTTTCTATTTCCGAGGTAAAGGAAGAAACCGTAATCCTCAAAAGGACTAAAAAAGAATTGTCCCGCTTTGTGGAACTGGACAAAGACCTCGCTACCTTTATAGGTCTATGGGTAGGGGACGGTTCTTATCATCGGGATAGATATGTTAGGATTTCCTGCAGGGATAAAGAGATTTTGGAATTAATAAACCGCTTGGGAGAAAAGTTCAAATTTAACTATTCCCTTGAAAGTGATGGAGTAACCGTTGTAATCCATTCTAAGTTTCTAAGCCAATTTATGAAAAAAGTCTTGAAAGTGGAAGGAAAGGCGCAAACTAAGAGAGTTCCCGAAATAATCTTCAGCTCTTCCAAAAAGATAATTTCCGCATTCCTAAAAGGATTATTCAGTGCCGACGGAACGGTCTCTAAAGGGGAAGCTAACTTAACAACAGTTTCCGAAATGCTAAAAGATGATGTTGTTTCTTTGCTACTAATGTTAGGTTTGAACCCAAAAGTCTATAAAGAAGGGAAGTTTTACAGGATATTCCTCCATGGAGAGGAAACCGTAAAGTTCTCCGAAAAGGTCGGTTTCCTACAAAAACACAAGCAGGAAAAACTGAACAAGACCTTTAGCGGAAAATCCTATACCAAGCTTGTAACTTTTAATACGCTCAGAGGAAAAGTTCAATTCAAAAAAGGAATTAACTCCTATGCAGAGGCAATTTACCGCAAAGGTTATATGAGTAAAAACCGACTAAGGGAGTTTCTCACTTTGGATTATGTAAAGCCAACCTTCAAAGTTAAACTTCAAAAGGTTTTAAACGGACATATTTACACTGAAAGGATTAAAAAAATAGAGCTTCTACCTTTAGAGGAACAATATGTTTACGATTTTGAGACCGAAACCCAAAACTTTATAGCCAACAATATCCTTTGCCACAACACCGAAGGAGAAAAAATCGCTTGGGACCTTTACGAGATTTTGAAACCCTACAACCCCAACATTAGGAGAATGGAATTTCACGAAGTCACCAAAAGGGCAATTATTAACGCCATAAACAACCCCCGTAGGTTAGACGAAAACTTGGTTTCCGCCCAAATGGTTAGAAGAATTGCGGACCGCTGGGTGGGTTTTGAACTGTCCAGACTACTTCAGGAGCACTTCAACAAACCTTGGCTCAGTGCGGGAAGGGTTCAAACCCCCGTCCTCGGTTGGGTTATAGAGAGGGACAAACAATACCGAACCAAGAAAGGAGCAGTATTTGTATATCTACCCAATGCGGAAAAGAATAAAAGAAGGGTCTCCGTAAGTTGGGAATTTGAGGACAAGAAATTGGCGAGGGAATTTTACAAAAATCTAAAAGAGGTTAAGGTGAGGGTTATTTCCAAACGCCAAGAGGAAAAGAAACCCGCCCCTCCCTTTACCACCGACGCAATGCTCAAAGAAGCCAGCGAAAAACTCCGCTTTAGTGCGAGCAAAACGATGCAATTGGCACAAGAGCTGTTTGAGACCGGCTTTATTACTTATATGAGAACAGATAGCACCCGCGTTTCCGATGTGGGAATAGCCATAGCCAAGGAATACATAGGCGAAAACTTCGGAAAAGAGTATTTCTATCCCAGACATTGGGGAGAAGGCGGAGCGCACGAGTGTATTAGACCAACCCACCCGTGGGATACCGAGGAACTCCGTTCAATGATGCTTAGCGGACAAATTCAGAGACTTACCAAAGACCACCTAAGGTTATACGAACTCATATTCAAACGCTTTATGGCGTCTCAAATGAAACCCGCAACGGTGGAAGTTTCCAAAATAGAGGTAACCCCCATTCTGGATAACGATAATCTTCCAACCCCAAAGGTTGAAAAGGAAGAGGTCACCGCGGTGGTAGAAGATGGCTTTAACCTCGTTTCACCCTTAGAGGTTCACTTTGTAAAGGAAGGAACTTTTAAAGTGGAGGAAGAACCCGACCAAAACTCGGAAAGTGCAATGAAGGTTTACAAACTGGTGCCTCTATCCTATCCCTTCACCCAAGGAAGTTTAATAGAGGAAATGAAAAAACGGGGTATAGGTCGCCCCTCAACCTATGCCCAAATAGTGCAGAAACTGTTAGATAGAGGTTACGTCATAGAGAGGAAAAACTACCTTTTCCCCACCAAGTTGGGTAAGGAAGTTTATAACTACCTCATAAGGTTAAAGTCTGCGGAGAAATTCGTTAAGGAAGAGTTTACGAGAATTTTGGAAGAGCTGATGGACAAAATAGAAAGGGGGGAGGTTCATTATATAGATGTTCTTAAGGATTTGTTTGAGGAAGTTTTGAGGGTGGAAAAGTATAATTTGTCTTCTTGAAGAAATTTTACTCCCTGTTTTTCTTTTTCCATCCAAGAATTTAGTTTAACTTTTATTTTCCATAGCTAAACCCACCGATGTTTAAATTAATCTCCCTATGAAGAAAGAAAGACTTTTTACACCGGGACCCGTTCAAATTCCCGAAAGGGTTTTAAAGGTTTTGGGAGAGCCTATTATCCACCACCGCACCCCAGAGTTTAAGGAAATCTTTGCCTATACGAGGGAGTTGTTTAAAAGATTGGTAGACAGCCCCAGCGATAACTTTGTTTACTTTGCCTCCAGCGGAACAGGGGCTATGGAAGCGGCGGTCGCCAACTTCTTTAACCCCGGGGAGAAGGTGATAGTAATAAATGCGGGTAAATTCGGCGAAAGGTGGGTTCAAATTGCAAACACCTATGGGTTAGAGGTTATAGAACTGAAATACGAGTGGGGTAAGTCGGTGGATATAGACCAACTTAAGGATACTTTGGATAAAAATCCCGACGCCAAAGGTGTTTTATTCCAGATTTCGGAAACCTCTACGGGTGCCTACCACGACTACAGAGCCATAGGTGAACTTTGCAAAGATAGGGACACCTTGGTGGTTGCGGATGCGATAACCGCCTTGGGGGTTTACAACATAAAACCCCAACAGGAGGGTATAGACATTCTCATCGGAGGTTCCCAAAAGGCTCTGATGCTTCCCCCGGGACTCTCCATACTCTGGTTCTCCGAAAGGGCGGAGAAGAGGTTAAACCCGAAGGGCTATTACTTTGATGTTAAAAAAGAGGTTAAGAAACAAAAAGATGCAACAACCGCCTATACCCCCGCGGTAAGCCTAATTATCGGACTTAGGGAAAGTTTGGAAATATTGCTTGAAGAGGGAATGGAAAATGTGGAGAAAAGACACCGTCTTATGAGTAAAGCAACCCGCAGGGCGGTAGAAGAATTAGGTTTTAAAGTGCTTCCCGAAAATCCCGCAATTTCCGTTACCGCGGTTTTGTCCGAGTTTGCCCAAGAGCTTAGAAAAGAGATGCTAACATTGGGGGTTAGAACTGCGGGAGGACAAGACCACTTAAAGGGTAAACTATTTAGGATTTCCCACATGGGTTACTTGGATATGTTGGACCACCTTAGTGCAATAGGGGCTTTGGAACTGGCAATGGTTAAGGTGTTTGGTAAAACCGACCACCTCGGAAAGGGAATAAAGGTTTTCCAAGAAACTATTGTTGAAAATTTAAAATAGAAAAACCTAAATGCGTAAAGTTTGTAAACCCTTTTTCCGTTCTCCCCTTTCAAAATTTAAACCCTTTAGGGAATTGGGCGCTTTTTTATGCAAACAACCCGCAAAGTTTGTTGCGGTATCCCGTAGGGATATAGACGCCTTTATGGTATTGGATATTGAGGACGAATACGGAAAAAGGGTTTTAAAGAGTGGAAAAATAGAAACCCCTGAAGATGAGTTTATTAAAAGGTTGGTTAAACCCGGTTGGTCGGTTTTAGACATAGGAGCGCACTGGGGAGGTTTCTCCATACTCTTTGGAAAACTCGTCGGGAAAGAAGGAAAGGTTTTCTCCTTTGAGGCGTCTTCTAAAAATTACAAACTCCTAAGGTGGAACATTTTTATAAACAACCTAAAGGGTGTGGTAGAAACCTACCATTATGCGGTTGGAGATAGAGAAGGGGAGGTTCAACTAAAGGTGGCTTCCACTTCCAGCGGACACAACTCGGTTTTGAGATACGACCTTCCCACAAAGGAGGTAGAAACGGTCAAACAAATAGCTTTGGACAACTTTTTAAAGGCTACAAAGGTTGATTTCGTAAAAATGGACATAGAAGGTTACGAATACTTTGCCCTCAAAGGAATGGAAAACATTATTAAGAACAACTCCCTATGGCTCTTTATAGAATTTTCTCCCCAATTTATGGGTGAAAGTTTAACAAAGGAACTTTACGGGTTTCTTAAATTTTACTTTGAAGAGGTTTACTTGGCTCACGGTGGAAAAATTTTTAAAACCGATTGGGACACCGCCTACCGTATTTCCCTTGAAAAGGGACAAAGGAATTTGTTTCTCCGTAAAGGGTAAAAGAAAAAAGGAAAAAATTTTGGATTATTCCTCTTCGGGTCTTTCCACAATATAGAGAATATCGTCCCAAGGATGCCTGTAGAGGGGCATACCGAGGCGTTTCTCGTCCAAGATGTGTCCGATAAAACCGATAGACCTTCCGAGAACGAAGAATGCGTTAAATGCTCCCGCCTCTATGAGTTCGTCAATTTCCTTATCGCTGTAGCCGAGGGCTTTGAACATATCCACCAAGAGGACTCCTATTGTTCCGTCCACATTGAGGATGAGGTTTTCTTTCTTGGCGGTGGTAACCTTTTCAACTTCTAAAGCGTAGTCCAAATATTCGGTGCTGGGGAAGTGTTTTTTAGCGTAGTTTTTAAGGAGTTCAACCCTTTTATCGGGGTTTTTAACGGATTTAATTCTGTGTCCGATACCGGGAATGTTTTTCTTCTCTACGTTCTTCATATATTCAACGAACTCGTAGGGGTCCATTCCTTTGTCTTTTGCCATTTTAAAGTATTTAGCCGCTCCGTCAATCGCTCCACCGAATCTGGGTCCTATGGTTAGAATTGCGGTTGCCAATGCTGACATTAGGTCTTTACCCGCCCTGGCGGTAACCCTTGCGTTGTGGGCTCCCGATACCGCGGGTCCGTGGTCCGCAACAATCTTAATAACCATATCTATAAAGTCGGAAGCCCATTTGGGGAATTTGCGTTTGAACCATAGAAGCCCTATAACATCTGCGATAGAGTAACCTTTTTCAACGACTTCGGAAATAGGTATTCCGCAGTAGGTAGCCTCTTCGCCCCTATCGTCGGAAATTGTGCATACAAAGTGGCTAGGTCTTCTAACCCTTCCTTGAGCGCGGAGTTTGTTGTAATCCTCGGGAATGGGAGGAACTTCGGGTTCTTCAATTTCGGTAATTTCACCTTTGGCTTTTAGCTCTTCGTAAACTCCCTTGATTAGCTCGGGCAGGTCGTTGAAAGATTTGGGAACCAAAGCTCCCGCTTCTCTAAGGGCTTGGTTTTTAGCGTCCGCGGTTTCCCTTTCCGCACCCGCTTTGGCACCGGCGTGTCCGAATTGAACCTCCCCACCGAAGTGTTTTGCGATTGTTCCAATACACCAAGCGATAACGGGTTTGGTTATCTTTCCACTGGCTATAGCTTCCGCAACTTTATATTCCAGTTCTCCACCGACCTCTCCGAGCATTATCATAAATTTGACTTGGGGGTTCTCTTGGAACCTAAGTAGGTGGTCTAAGAAGTCACTTCCGGGGAATCTGTCACCACCTATTGCGATACCTTCAACGATACCGTCCGCGTTTCTCGCAATTACGTTGGAAAGCTCGTTAAAGAGTCCCCCCGAACGGGTTACCAAACCTACCGAACCAGGTCTGTGGAGTTTTGCGTTTACGATGTTTTGAAGGGTTCCACCCGCGTTACCTATTCTGAAGGCTCCCGCGGATATTCCACCGACGGT
Organism: Gammaproteobacteria bacterium; assembly: GCA_003972855.1. Taxonomy (GTDB): domain Bacteria; phylum Aquificota; class Aquificia; order Aquificales; family QOAS01; genus QOAS01. Next base: position 9,436 of record QOAS01000045.1, read on the forward strand.
AGCGGGACCTATAATCCATTTGCCCAGGGACTTAGCCTTTTCCCTCATTTCAAGGGCGAACCTTTCGGGAATTCCCTCTGCGGTTATAGCGATAGTCCTTATAGTGGGTATGTCCAGTGCTTCCATAGTAACTTTGTAGGCGGTTCTGAAGGATGCAAAGTTTACGAGAACGTCCGCTTCGGGGTGAGCTTCCGCAGCCTCTTGGGTAGACCTATAGATAGGTATCAAAATTTCGCTGGTTCCGTAAAAGAATTTTTCAAATTTTCTGGTTTGGGTAGGGGCAACTATTGCCACGATAGAGGGGCTTCTACCTACGAGGTAGTCGTAATCAAGCATTCTTTGAATTGCGTTGGGGTTGAGGTTCCAAAAGATTGCCTTCGTATTCCTGTCAAACAAAAGATATGAGGGTTTTGCCATTCTTAGACCTCCGCAATTTTTTAGCTAAGTATATAAAAAGAAAGGGGTAAGCAAATTAAGAAGCGCTTTCCGCTTTTTCATCGTCTACGAGAGCTTTTTTAACTATAGCGGTCATATGGGTTTCGGGACCGTAAACCTCTATGGGGAGACCCAATTCTTCCGCCGCTTTTTTAATCCTTGCGAGACCTATCTCGTAGTTGGGTCCTCCCCTTCTTACGTAGATTTTTACGCCAACCTCTTTGAGTTTGTCCGCGTATTCCTTCATTGCGTCTATAATTCCGTCAAAGGTTTTGGCAACGTCGGTAAAGTTCGCTATGGCACCACCGATGATTAGTATTTTGGGTTTACCCGATTTGTGTTTTTGTCTGGTCATAAGGTCAAAGAGGGTTTTAACGTATTCTCTGGTTTCCGTTCTGGAGGGGTTACCCGAATACTCTCCGTAGTTTGCCAATTCTTTAACAAATCCCAAGTCTGCTACGGTATCGGAGTAAACAACCGATGCACCTCCACCCGCAATGAGAAGCCATACCCTACCTTCGGGGTTGAGAATGGTAAGCTTTAGAGAGGCACCGGATTTTTCGTCCAACTCTTTAATGTATTTCTCTTCGGGGGTAAGTTCCCTACCGAAGCCTGCGGGGAAAGTAATCTCTCCCCATTTTCTTCCCGCAACGAATTGGGCGGTGTCGTCCAATCTTGCAACCATATCAAGGGGGAATACCTTATTGCCCTTTAGCACGAGGGGGTTGATTTCCAAATACGCAAAGTGGAGGTCTTTAAAGTATTTGTAGAGCCTTTTAACAAATTCCGCATAAGTTTTTTTATCTTCTATCTCTTCGGGAATGTTTTCCTCTATCAGTTTGAAAGCCTCTTCTTCGCTTGCCAAAATGGGAATGGTAACTTCTCTAACCTTATCCCAGTTTTCCTCTACGTCTATACCACCAAAGGCGGACATAAAAATCTTGTCCCCTTGGTCGGAGAGGGTCATTGCCACGTAATACTCATCCTTTTGTTCGTGGGGAATGAAGGGTTCTACTATAAAGTGGGTGAGTTTTCCTTTTACCCCTTTAATTTCTATCTCTTCGCCCATTTTTTCTTTAATCCATTTTTTGGCATCTTCCCAAGTAACGTCTCCGGGGGTGTTCACCTTGTAAAGAACCAAACCGAGTTTACCCCTTTTTCCGAAGAGCATATCGGGTTTTGCAACCAAAGCGGTTTCCTTAACCCAAGGGTGCTCCTCGGGAATTTTATCCAAATCGGTTTCGGGGGTTATTAATATGCTTTTAAAGTCGTATTCAAATTCTCCACCGAAGTAGTCATTCCAGTTTTTAGCCAAGATTCTTTTGGCGTCAAACTCTCTGATACCTCTTTGAGCCATGCTTTCCTCCCGACAAAAAGGTTTTTTGTTAAAACTCTCTATTTTAATAATGGAAAATAAGCCTTTCCATACTTTAAAAGTTGGGGTTTTTGATTCGGGATTGGGCGGTCTTACCGTTCTTTCCGAACTGACTAAGGTTTCTTCGGGAGTCAAATTTTTTTACTTGGGGGATACCGCCCGTGTTCCTTACGGAATTCGCTCCGATGAAACTATTATCAAATATTCTTTGGAATGCACCCGTTTTCTTTTGAAATTTGAAATAGACATTTTGGTAATAGCCTGCAACACCGCCAGTGCGAAAGCTACCGAAGTTTTAAAAAAAGAATTCCCTTTCTTGAAAATTTTTGAGGTTATAACCCCCGCGGTGGAAGTTGTTTCTTCTGTCGCCAAAAGAAGTGTCGGGATAATTGGAACACCCGCAACGGTGAAAAGTAACATATACCTAACGAGGTTAAAGGCTTTAAATCCATCTTTGGAAGTTTTTCAAAAACCTACTCCCCTTTTGGTTCCCCTCGTTGAAGAGGGTATCACCGACGGAAAGGTGGCTTTTGAGGTTTTGAAATACTACCTTTGGGAGTGGAAAGAGAAAATAGACACCCTATTGCTCGGTTGCACCCATTATCCCCTTTTGGAAAATTCAATAAAAAAACTATTCCCCCATTGGGGTATAGTAAATAGCGCCAAACCTTTGGCTCAAAAACTAAAACCTCTTTTAAACTTCGGAGGTAAAAACGAAATAAGGCTTTACTTTACCGATAAAACCGCCTTTTTGGAGGATATGGTGAAAAGGGTTTCCCTAAAAGGGGAGGTAAAAGGGGTAGAAATAGGAAACTTACTTTAGGTTTTTAGCCTCGCACATTCCATAACTTTTAGCTATCTCTTCTAAACCCATAACTTTTAGGGTTTCTATTGAGATATTACCTGCGGGCAAGTTGTGGTCAACTTGGAATTTAACAACCGCGGACATAGTAAGGTCGTCAAGTTTTCCGTTGATGGCTCCTTTGTAGTAACCCAACTCTTTAAGTTTCCTTTGAATAATCTTGATTTCTTCGGGTTTGAGGTTCACATCGCAGAGAATAGCATCCCAGATAACTTCGGGTCCTTTAACCATAAAGGTTTTGCTCTTTATACCGTATTTGGGAGGAATAGGCTCCTTTTTGCAAGAAGCGTCCTTTACCAATTCCTTAACCTTAATAATCTTGTATTCCGCGGGCACGAGAACTTTTTTGCACTTAGGAGGTTCAACTAAAACTTTCCTTGTAACGGTTATGTATTCCGCGGGAACCTCCACTTTACAGTAAATTCCGTCTTTGTAAGTCCAAACGGGTCTTGCGGGTGCTATGAGGATTTTTTCTTCTTTGGTTTCGTATTTTGCGGGGATTACTTCTATCTTGTGATAAGCGGGTCTTATGAGGATTTTCTTTTCAACAACCTTAAACTGTGCGGGTTGAACTTTGATTTTTAAGCTTCCGTCTTCTTTAACATATTTGATGATTAATTCCTTGTAAGTGGGGGGTTTTACAAGCTTACCGTAACAGCAACCTATAGGCGCATTTTGGGGATAGCTTACCGCGGGAGATTGCTCTTTAAGTAAAGACCTAATAATTTGGAGCAATTCTTGGGGAGATTTTTCTTTATAAGAACTCCAATCGGTAAATGTTCTCTCTTTTCTCTCTACGACGGTATTGAGGGGTTTTATAACTTCACTTTTTTGTTTTACCTGTTTAGGTTGAGCTTTTTGAGTTTTAGGAGCGGTTTTTTGGTTTACGGGTTTAGGTTGGGAAGTATTTTTTTCGGAAGCTTTTTGGGTTTCGGGAACGGGACAGGTGGTAGCCCCGTCCAAAATGGAATAACCACCGTTATCGCAAGAAGGTAAAACTTCTACAGCGCTTGCAATTCCCCCGAGGGAAAAAACACCCCCAAAAATGGCGCTTATTAGAATTTTTTTTCCCATAGTCTTTATAAGGTTATCCCGTTTAAGGCTTTTTGCAATAATATTGGTAACGAAAGATAATGGTGCGGGCGCCGGGAGTCGAACCCGGACGGCCTTACGGCCAGCGGATTTTAAATCCGCCGCGTCTGCCAGTTCCGCCACGCCCGCTTACAAAGGGTATAAGTTTAAAAAAATTCCGAAAAAATTTCAATGGGATGACCCCAAGCTTTGCACCTCAAGGGTAAGTTTATAACTTTCAATTCCTATGGGTGAGGAAAAAAAGCAAAACGATAATCAAGTGGAGGAGCTGAAGAAATACATTTCCACCCTTGAGGAAAAGGTAAAAAAGTTGGAAAACCTCGCCAAGGTAAGTAACGAGAGGTATTTAAACCTTCAGAGGGAGTTGGAGTTTCTAAAAGACAAACATCGCAGGGAGCTGGAAGAGCTTAAACGCTACTGTTTGGAAAAATTTGCCAAAGACCTTTTGGAGGTTGCGGATAACCTTGAAAGGGCTATTGAACATTTAAGAAATAACGAAGGGTGCAAGGAAACCTTTGCGGGTATAGAGATGATTTACGGACAACTCAGAAGGGTTTTTGAAAAACACGGAATAACTCCCATAGAGGTTGAAAAGTTTGACCACGCCCTTTGCGAAGCCGTTTCCACGGTTCAAACCGATGAAGTTGAAGAAAACACGATATTAGAGGTGGTTCAGAAAGGTTACAAACTTCACGATAGAATTCTTCGCCCCGCCAAGGTTGTGGTGGCGGTAAAAAAGGAAGAGGCTAAGGAGGGGAAATCTTAACCGTTTTCTCCCTCCACCTCTACCGGTAATTCTTGTCTTCCTTTATAGTATCCACAGAAAGGGCAAGCCCTGTGGGGTTTGGTGAGTTCCCCACAATTGGGGCAGGGAACGAGATTTTGAGCCTTTACCTTGTTATACCAATGGGCTTTTCTCATAGCGGTTTTAGCCTTAGATTTTCTCGCCTTGGGAACCGCCATTTCTATCCTCCTTCGGTTTATTAAAATTTCGCAAACCAACTATTGTAGCACAAGTTTAGATAAACCCTTCGGGTTCCAGTCTCGCGTCTATTTGAACCTCGTAGTGTTCCTTTTGTATATCCTTTAACCTTTCGGGGAGTTTTTCAAAATCGCTTAAAAACCTCTCGCGGGCTTGACGCCAATTTCCCAAATCCCTTATGGGTTTGCCATCTTTTACAACCTCAACTATTAGGGGTTCTCCCTCCGCCTCCTGACCGTAAAAGGTTACAAAGTCGTAATCCATCTTCCCGTTGGGGTTATAGAACCTAAATACCTGTTTTTTAAAGGGATAGGTTTTCTTTCCTTCGCTGAGCTTGAAGGTAGGTTTTCCTCCATACTCGGTCAATTTGTAAGCCATATCCAAGTAGGGTCTATCGGAAGAGGTTACAAATTTGGTTCCCACACCGTAGCCGTCTATGGGGAGTTCCCTCCATCGGTGGATTTTGTATTCGTCCACTCCACCGCTGACGATAATCTTTACATCGGAAAGCCCGTTTTGGTCTAAAAGTTTTCTAACCTCCCTAACGAGGGTGGGAATGTCTCCGCTGTCTATCCTAACCCCTATGGGTTTGTATCCCTCCTTTGCTATTTTTACGGTAAGCTCCGCTCCTTTAATAACATCGTAGGTATCTATCAGATATATAGTCCTTTGGGGATAGGTTTTGTAAAACTCCTTAAAGGCTTCCTCTTCTCCGAAAACCATAATGTAGGAGTGAGCCATTGTTCCACTCAAGGGCAAACCGTAAAGGTATCCCGCCTCCACATTGGAAGTGGCATTCCACCCGCAAATTAAAGCGGATTTGGAGGCTATATTTCCCGCTTCAAATCCTAAAGCCCTCCGATAGCCGAAATCTACCAATATTTTTCCCTTTGCGGACGCATAAATTCTGCCCGCTTTGGAATTCAAAACGGTTTCCAAATGGACGGTATTGATAATAAAGGTTTCCAATATCTGGGCGGTGGGTAAATCCGCTTCCACCTGAACTATCGGTTCCTCTTCAAAAATTATTCTCCCGTCGGGTATGGCGTATATATTTCCCTTGAATTCAAACTCCTCAAGCCAATCCAAAAACCAGTCCTTAAAAAGGTTTAGCGACTTTAGAAACTTGAGTTGTTCCTTGGAAAATTTAAACTCCCCGAGTTGGTTTACGAGCCTTTCCACACCCCCGCTGACCAAAAAATTTCTCTCCTCGGGTAATTTCCTAACGTATAGGGAAAATACCGCTTTGTCGGTTTTACCCTTTTGAAGGTAAACCTGAGCCATTGTAAGTTCGTATAGGTCGGTCTTTAGCCCGTGGGGTTTTACAGCCTCCATTAAACTTTAAAGATTAAAGTCTTTAAACTTTTTTAACCTTATGGGTATTTGGGAAATTCTCTTTTTACTTCTATTGGTTTTAGCCTTAGGTTTTACCGCCTTTGCGGTTTACCGCTGGTGGAAATTCAAAAAAATGCTCTCCTACACAAAAGCTATGGTGGGAAAAAAGTTGGAAGACCTCATAATCCTTCCCCAACTCAAAGGGGTTACGGTGGGTCTTAACATTCCCAAAAAGGGTGAGGTCGTAATTTACTTTTACGGTCCCAATTGTAAATTTTGCCCCAAACAGGAGGAGGAGCTTAAAAAACTTCCCCAAAACTTGAAACTTTTTAAGTTTGATGTAAGAACCAAAAGGGGAAAGATAATGGGTGCGGTTTTTAGGGTTTCGGTATTGCCTTCGGTTATTGTGCTAAGGGATAGGGTTATAAAGGCTTACTTTACCGCTTTTGCCACCGCGGATAGGATTGTAAAGGCGATAAAAGAGGATTAAAGGAAATTAAACCTCAACCTCTTCGCTTACACTTTCAAAGGTTTTTGCCCTTTCAAGGATTTTTACAACAACCCACCTTTTGGTTTTGGAAAGGGGTCTGGTTTCCCTAATAACGACCTTGTCCCCAACTTTGCACTCGTTATTGGGGTCGTGGGCGTGATACTTCTTGCTTTTCACAACGGTTTTTCCGTAAAGGGGGTGGGGAAACTTCCTATCCACCCTAACAACAACGGTTTTATCCATTTTATCGCTAACGACGATACCTACAAGTTCTTTCCTCTTTTCGTGCCACTGTTTTTCTCTTTTTTCAGCCATTATTCTCCTCCCAAGTATTAGTAAGCCCGAAAAGTAATATTTTAAAGGAGAAACCCCAAAAGGTTTAGGGTTCAATTTCCAATCCTTTTTCCGTTAATTCGTATTTTACCCTCCTGCCGTTGCAAAGTATATAACCGCTTCCGTCCCCTTGGGGGGTTATTTGGGCTTCCTTGCAACCCAGTTTGGAGGAAACCACCTTGAGTATTGCCTCCCTTAGGGCTTGGTCATCGGATACCTCCAAAGTTACCTTTGTGGGTAATCCCAAGCTGTTTAAAATTTCACTCGCCAACGAGGGGTCTATATTCTCCCCTACATAGGCGGTGAGTTTGGAATATTTGAGCCTTACCTTTTGGGGTTGGTAAGGGTTGGGGTAAACCTCTTTTAGGGAAGTTACCTCGCCTCCCGCCAACTTAAGGATTAGCGATAAAGCCAAATCCTGTGCGTTGGCAACATTTTCTATATCAACATTCCTTTCAAAACGGTATGAGCTTTCGGTTCTTATGTCTAACCTCTTGGCGGTTTTTCTCACCCTAAATGGGTCAAAGTAGGCGGTTTCCAACAAAATGTTGGTGGTATCTTCGCTTACCGCGGAATTTTCTCCCCCTATAATTCCCGCAAGGGCTAAAATTTTTTTGTCGTCCGCAATAACCAAATCGCCTTTTTGAAGTATGTATTCCTTTCCGTTTAAGGCTTTAAATCTCTCCCCGCCTTCGGCGGGTTTAACGTAAATTTTCCCCTCTATTTTATCTAAGTCAAAGGCGTGCATAGGATTTCCTTCGGTAAAGAGGATGTAGTTTGTAATGTCCACGATGTTGTTTACCGAGTTTTGACCAAACTTCCAAAGGCTAACTTGAAGCCATAGGGGACTTTCTTTGACTTTAACATTTCTTACCACCGCACCCCTATAGCGTTTGCAGGCTTCCCTATCCAA
>QOAS01000177.1 GCA_003972855.1 Gammaproteobacteria bacterium
AAAGGCTAATAAAAAGGTTAATAAAAAAAAGCATGAAGCGATAAGCTTTAATGTACGAAGTTTAACTTCTTTTAAGTTATCAAAAGATACTTTTACTAAAAACCCTAAGCTTAAGCCATGATATGCTAAAATTAGACTTGCTCTAGTAAATGCAAGATTTATTTGATTAAATAGGTTGTTATAAATATTCATTGCAATTTCTAATCTATCCTTGAAATTTTCTTCAACAGACATTACTTAATTATTTTAACATTCCGAACCATTTAAAATTAGAGATATTTTTTGAATTTTTTATCAAAAAAATTAAAGGGGAACCTATGCATTCCATAAAGTTATCCCCAAATTCTATACAATATAAATCTCCTAACCCGCCAACTATACGGAAATCTAATTTTAAGTTTTTTCTTTTTAGGTTATTTAAAATTTCTTCTCTTAGAGTTTTCAAAAATTTTTCATTAATTTTTAATTTTGAGTTATAGGGTATTAAAATTATAATACCATCTCCTACAAATTTCACATTGAATTCGAGATTACAAACAAAATCTTTTAGAACTTTCAAGGTAATTAACAAAAAAATATAAATTTTATTTGCTGCTATTAAGTTATTTTTATATATTATCCTTGATGAATCTTTTATATCTAAAAAAAATATAAAATATTTATTTTTTTTCGGAAAAAAACTCCTGTTGAGATTAAAAATTTCATAAAAAAAAACATGGGATTTAGTAAACATTATTAGGAATTAATATCATAAACTAAAAGGAAAATCAAACGCCAAAGAAACCTAATAGTTTCCTAAACCACTCGGGGTAGTTCTTTTCTTTTTCCTCTTTGCAGGTTTCCGAAGTTTCTTTTTCAACCTTTTCGGTTATTTCTTTTGCTTCCTTTAACCCTTTGTCGGTGGGATTTTCTTCAGCCTTTTCCTCTATTTGTTGAATTTCCTCTCTCTCCAAGGGGAGGAATTCGCATTCGTCTATATCCGCAAAGGGGTCGGTAGTTCTCCTTTTGGTCTCGTAGGGAACAACAACTTTGAATAGGGGTTTGTATTTTTCCCAATTTTCCAGTATTTCTTTAGCCCAAAGGCTGTCGGTTTCTATGTAGTGTTTGTCTATCCAGTATTTTAGCTCTATTTCCGCCCTTTTATCGGTCAAAGGTAGGAGGAATACGTAACCTTTGTTTATTCTTTCTTCCAGTTTGCCGTCCAAGTCAAGCACATATGCCCTTCCGCCGGTCATTCCCGCGCCGAGGTTAAAGCCGGTTTTTCCTAAAACTATGACAACCCCTTCGGTCATGTATTCGCAACAGTGGTGTCCCGCACCCTCTATAACCGCTACCGCACCGCTATTTCTAATGGCAAAGCGTTCTCCCACCTTACCCGCAATAAATAGCTCTCCTCCCGTTGCACCGTAAAGGCAAGTGTTACCCGCCAAAACGAGGTCTTTGGTTTTACCGAGTTCCCACGGATAGGGTTTTATAACCACTTTTCCACCACCCAAACCTTTTGCCACGTAGTCGTTTGCCTCACCTATTAGGGTTACTTCAAAACCTTTGGGTAAAAATGCTCCGAAACTTTGTCCCGCGGTTCCTTTGAAGGTTAGTTTTATTTTTCCATCGTAGTCGGTTTCCAAAACGGTTTTCACAAGTTTAGTGGGAACGGTCCTATAGGTATTCCTTATGGGGTAGGTTTTGGAAATGTTCTTCTTGAGGTGTATGTCGTAAGAAAGTTCCTCCAATAGGACATCGTTAAAGTTAAAGTTGGGGTTGTCGTTTCTATAAACCTCACACTTTCTTGGTTTGCCTTTAGGCATATCCCTTAAAAGGGCTTGAACTTTTATCTTGGGTGCCTCGGGGTGTTTTTCCGCGGTATTATCCGCCTCAAGGAGGGAGTAATCCCCTATAACCTCGTCAAGGGTTCTTATTCCGAGTTCCGCCATAAGTTCCCTTAAGTGCCAAGCAACCGCCAAGAAGTAAACGATTACATCTTCGGGATTACCTTTAAACTTGAGGCGTAATTTTTCGTTTTGAGTGGCTACACCGGTGGGACATTTGTTGGTGTGGCATTGGCGTATCATTGCGCATCCTTCCGCTATCATTGCGGCGGTTCCAAAACCAAACTCTTCCGCTCCCATAATTGCCGCAATGAGAACGTCTCTTCCGTTTTTGAGTCCTCCGTCTACCCTAACCCTTACTAAGTGCCTTAGGTCGTTTTCCATTAGGGCTTTTTGGGTTTCCCAAAGTCCGTATTCCCAGTGGAGACCCGCATTTTTAATGGAACTGTAAGGGGAAGCCCCCGTTCCTCCGTCCCCACCCGATATTTGGACGATATCCGCATAAGCCTTGGCTACGCCGGCGGCAACCGTTCCAACCCCAACCTCCGAAACCAACTTAACCGCAACATGGGCGGAGGGGTTAGCCTGCTTTAGGTCGTGAATGAGTTGGGCTAAATCCTCTATGGAGTAAATGTCGTGGTGGGGAGGAGGGCTTATGAGTGTTACACCCGGTTTGGAGTGACGCAGTTTGGCGATGTATTCGTTTACCTTGTGTCCGGGAAGCTGTCCACCTTCGCCCGGCTTGGCACCTTGGGCTATCTTTATCTCTATCTCTTTACCGTTTATTAGATATTCGGGGGTTACTCCGAAACGTCCGCTGGCAACCTGTTTTATGGAACAGTTTTTGAGAGTGCGGTAACGCTCGGGGTCTTCTCCACCTTCTCCCGAACACATTTTCATACCGAGTAGGTTGGAAGCTATGGCAAGGGTTTCGTGGGCTTCGGGCGAAAGGGCACCTATAGACATTCCCGGTATTACAAACCTTTTGAGGATACTTTCCACCGGTTCAACCTCGTCTATGGGTAAAGGTCTGCCTTTGGGTTTCACCTTAAGGAGGTCTCTGTAAAAGGTTGCCCTCCTTTGGGTAGCCTTTTTAAATTCCTCAAATTTTTCCTTAACCTTGGGGTCTTCTACGAATAATTTCTTCGCCAAGCGGTCGGGGTTTATCTTTCCCCTTTGGAGTTCCTCTTTGACATATTTTTCACCTAAGCGGGACATGGAGTGAACAGCCCTAACGACCTGTGCATTCCACGCGTGCCATTCACCCCGACCTTGTTTCATTTCGCCGCTTTTTTCAACCGCGGTGTTGGGCTTGGAAGCTTTTTCTACAAAGGAGGAGTAAATCTTTTCTATATCTTCCAAACCGTAAGCCTCAACCGTAACGTTGGTGCCGGTAAAGTATTCGTCTATAAAGTCCTTGTTTAGGCAAACCGCATCAAAGATTTCCGCCGCTTGGTAGGAGTTTAGGGTGGATATACCCATTTTGGAGAGTATCTTTCTGACTCCCTCCTCAAGGGATTTAGTGTAGTTGGTAACCGCTTGGTGTATTTTGTTTTCCAAGGACGCTTCCTCGGGTAGGTTTTGGGGTTTTACCTTTCCTTCCTCAACGAGGGTTTTAACGGTTTCTATCGCCAAATAGGGGTGAACCGCACTGGCTCCGTAGCCGACGAGCATTGCGATGTGGTGGTCTTCTCTCGCTTCGCCGGTTTCTATTATGTAACTGGCTTTGTGGGCTAAACCTTTGCGGTTGAGGTATTGGAATAGTCCGCTGACCGCCAAGAGGGAAGGTATGTATTTTTTCTCGGGAGACCAATCGCGATCGGAAAGAATCACTATTTGGGCGCCGTTTCTTATTTCCTCTTCAACCTTTTTAAACAGGTTGTCCAATGCGGTTTTTAAAGTCCACTCTTTGGGGTAAGTTGTGGAAACTTGGGCAACTTTAAGGGTGGGATTTTCTTTTATAGCCTCCAACTGATGGGCGAGGAGTATGGGGCTTTCTATTTGCAACCTTTTGGCGTATTCGGGTTTTTCGTAGAGGAAGTTGGGTTTGTGTCCGAGGTTCATTTTGAGCGACATTACGACCTTTTCCCTTATGGGGTCTATGGGAGGGTTGGTAACCTGCGCAAATCTTTGCTTAAAGAACCTAAATAGGTTTGTAGGTTTCTCCCTCAAAGGCGGGAGGGGTGTATCGTCACCCATGGAGTAGGTGTAGATGTGTCCAGTTTCCGCTTGGCGTTTGATTATCTCCTCTATCTCCTCTTGGGAGTAGTTAAAGGCGACCCACCTCTGGGTTCTTTCTTCTTTATTCCCTTCGTAGGCTTTTATATCAAAAACTTTCCTCTTTTGGTCTACCAGTTTGGAGAGCCTTAGGAGGAATTTTTCTATCCACTCCCCGTAAGGTTTTTGGGAGGCGAGTTCCCTTAAAACTTCCTCGGTTTGTTTAATCTTACCCTCTTTTAGGTCTACGCTTAAGGTGTCCCCCGGTCCGAGCCTACCCCTTTGGACAACCTTTCTTTCGTCAATTTCCACCATTCCGACTTCCGAACCCACTATCAAAAGTCCATCCTCGGTAAGGATATAGCGTTCGGGTCTAAGCCCGTTGCGGTCTAAGTGTGCCCCGACAACCCTTTCCCCGTCGGTAAAGCAGATTGCGGCGGGTCCGTCCCAAGGTTTCATTAAAAGGGCTTGGTATTCAAAGAAATCCCTAACCTCTTGGGGTAGGTCGGAAATGTGTTCCCACGCGGGGGGAATGAGCATATTTATGGCGTGTTCGGGACTAAATCCCGCAAAAATCAAAAGTTCGTAAACCTTATCCAAAGATGCGGTATCGCTCTCGTCGTGTTTTATTATCGGTTTAAGCCAATCTTGATACTCCCCAAAAACTTCGTGATAAAGTTCGTGCTGGAGGGTGTCCATCCAATTTCTGTTTCCGCGAATGGTGTTTATCTCACCGTTGTGGGCGAGCCACCTAAAAGGTTGAGCGAGATACCACTTGGGTAAGGTATTGGTGGAATACCTTTGGTGGAATATAACGAAGGAACTTTCAAAATCCTCATCCCTTAGGTCGGGATAGAAGGTGTCCAAATAAGGGGCTATAAGCATTCCCTTGTAAACGATTACCTTGGTGGAGAGGGAGGCTATATAGAATTCGTCCTCGGTGAACTTCCTCTCTATAAATTTTCTAATAAGGTATAGTTTGAGTTCGGGATTTTCTACACCTTCGGTGTCTATCAAAATCTGCCACAGTTCGGGTTTTTCTCTGAAAGCTCCTATACCGAGGGCTTCGTTGTCGTGGGGAACTTCCCTGTAAGTTAGGACTTTAAATCCAAACTCCTTGAGTTTTTCTTCAAGAACTTTAAAACCTTCGCTGTTTTTGGAGAAGATAAAGCCTACCGCCAAGTTATTTATATCGGAAATAGTCAATCCCTGTTTGTTTAAAAATTTTTTAAAGAACTTGCGGGGTATTTGGGTGAGAATTCCTACTCCGTCTCCGGTTTTTCCGTCCGCACCGACCGCTCCCCTGTGGGTGAGGTTTTTAACCGCCTCCACGCCGAGTTTTACTATTTGATGGGAACCTTTACCGTTTATATTGCAAAGAAATCCAACCCCGCAAGAGTCGTATCCTATGTTATTCCAAGCCATGTTTTCACCTCTCAAGAATTAGTTTTGACAAAAGGGGTAAAGGGTTTATTTTAAGTCCCCTCTCTTATAATGGTTTAACAGTGTTGTGCTTGGAGGGTAAAAAAAGTCTTTTAGAGCTCAACAAAATTTACCCAAAAGATGCCATAGAGGGTTTAAAAGAGCTTCCGTCCAACTTTGCGGATATCATAATTGCTGACCCACCTTATAACATCGGCAAAGATTTTGGTGTCTTAAAAGAGAATTGGACAATAGAAGAATATATCGCATGGTCTAAGGAATGGATTAAAGAGGCTATAAGGGTTTTAAAACCAACGGGGTCTATGTTTATTTTTGGTTTTAGCGAGAATTTAGCTTACCTTTTTGTGGAAATACCTATAAATAAACGATGGTTAGTTTGGCATTATACAAATAAAACCGTTCCCTCCTTGAATTTTTGGCAAAGGAGTCACGAAAGTATTATTCTTTGTTGGAAAGAGAGTTATATTTTCAACAGGGATTTAGTAAGAGAACCTTACACCAAAGGTTTTATAAAAGTAGCGGGAAAGATAAGAGCTAATACTGTAGGAAGATTCAGTAAAGGTAATAAAACAACAATTTATAAAGCTCACGAGAAAGGGGCTCTTCCGAGAGATGTAATAAAAGTTCCCGCATTGGCGGGGGGAGCGGGTAACAAAGAGAGATGGTTTTTGTGCAAAACTTGTCAAGAAGTTTATCCTCCGAGCGAAAAAAAGAAACATTTGAAACACGAATTGGTTTTCCATCCTACCCAAAAGCCCGAAAAACTTATAGAAAAATTGCTTCTCTCCGCAAAGCCTAAACATGGAGGAATAGTAGTAGTTCCCTTTGCGGGTTCGGGAACCGAATGTGTAGTGGCTAAAAAATTAGGTATGGACTTTATAGGCTTTGAAATTAATGAAGATTATATAAAAATAGCCAATAAACGTTTGGAGGTTTTGCTTAATGAAAAAGGTAACTGCAAAGGATTTTGAAAATTTTCTTGCAAATTTGGACTTAAAAAAATATGAAAAGCTAAGGAATATAAAGACGGTTGAGCAGGATTTACCTAAAAAGCTAAATCCTTTATTCTTGTTATACGAAAAATATTGGGAAGAGAGGAGGTTTATGGATTACGATAGTTTCTTTGAAATTTACTGGGATAGAAATATAAAGGAAATCTGTAAGTTTGCAAAAAAATACTTTTACGGATGCTCTTTGGAATTTGTTCAGGAAGGTTTTAAAGCAAGAATTTACAGAACTTGGATGTCTGTTCTTACACAATTTCACTTTCAGTATTTATGGGAAGACCTTTTTGGTAAAGATTATCCCCTTAAAGCAAGTGCAGAATTGGATATAAAGGGTGTAGATTCTTTAATAGCTTTTGGAAATTTTAGGATTGGAATACAAATAAAGAAAATAAGCTATAGGAAGGAAGCTTCTGAAAGAAGGTTTAAGTTAGGTAGAAAAGAAAAACAACTTATAGATAAAATTTGCGAAGTCCCTTATGTGGTTATAGATATAGCAGAATTGGAAAGGAAAATTGAAAGTAAAAGGGTGAAAGAAGAAAATAAAAAAATGTATGCTAAATTGTTATCCTTTTTTGAAAAATATTTAATTAAATTCCCCAATGGATTTGTCATTTTTAAAAGGGATTACCTAAAAAGGGTTAAGGAAGCTATAGAATCTGCAATAGATTCTGATAAAGATAAAATTCCCTATGACTATTTCCTTTAACCCCTTCCCAACTTTTTAAAAATTTCGCCAACGGGGATTTTAAAGAATACGGGTCTTCCATGGGGACAGGTTTTGGGCTGACCCAAGGCTTCCCAACGACTTAGGAGTGCCTCCATCTGTTTTTTAGAAAGTTTGTCTCCCGCTTTTATACTACTTTTGCAGGCTTTGGTTTCGTCCCTTGTGAGGGCAAAGTTTACAACCTCATCCAAAAGGTGTTGGTCAAAGAAGTATATAAACCCCTTTCGGTAGGCGACTATTAGGGTTTCCTCAATTTGTCCCAAAATTTCAAACTGCGGAGGTTTTAGGTATTCCGTGTAAGCGGAACTTTTTAGCACCTCCGTTGGGGGTGTGGGAGTTTTTTCTTCCCCAAAGAGTTTTCCGAGCAGATTTAAAACCTTCCTCTGTTGGAGAAAGCGAACTTCCTCCTTTCGGGGGTGAACATTTACATCCACCAAGTAGGGTGGTATTTCCAAAAATAAAACCGCCAAGGTTTTGTAACCCAATTTGTTTTTCAAGTAGGTTTGGAGTTCCTTATTAAAAATCGGTCGCCCGTTTAGGAATACAAAAAACTTGTTACTCCTAAAGTTGGTGTAGTAAAAAATTTCCGCCTTTCCTATTTCGTTTTGGGCTTGAACCCTGAATGGTGGATAGTCCAACTTAAAAATTTCCAAAATTCTTTCCTCCACCGAGGAGGGTTTTAGCTCCAAAACCGTTTTTCCCTCTTGGATTAAGGTAAATGCCACCTGCGGGTTTGCCAAAGCGTAGGTTACCACCGTTTCCGTAATGAGTTTTCTTTCCGTTTTGGCGGTTTTTAAAAATTTCAACCGAACGGGGAGGTTGAAAAATAGCTCTTCAACCACCACCGTAGTTCCAACGGGATGGGCGACCTCCCTTAGGTATTCGGCTTTCCCTCCGCGTGCCAAAAGTTGGTAACCCCTATCTTGGGAAAAGTGCCTGCTGGTTAGGGTTATCCGCGAAACTTTGGCTATTGAAGATAGGGCTTCTCCCCTGAAGCCGAGGGTTTTTACCGAAAAGAGGTCTTCCGCCTTTTCAATCTTGGAAGTTGCCCCTTCAAGGATAACCTTGGGTAGGTCTTCCTTTAGTATCCCCTTGCCGTTGTCCCTTACCTCAATAAGGCGTTTTCCCCCCTGCAAGGTTTCCACATAAATGCTTTTGGCTTGGGCGTCCAAAGAGTTTTCTATAAGTTCTTTAACGACATTGGCGGGGCGTTCTATAACCTCCCCCGCCGCTATAAGTTTTCTAACCTCGGGAGGAAGAACCCTAATCTCTCCCATAACCGCAAAGCTTTTAAATTTAACTTTTCCTATGGAGATTACCAAAGAGGAGCTTATTGAAAACCTCCAAAGGGTTAGGGAAAACATAGAAAAAGCCTGTCAAAGGGCGGGAAGACCGGTGGATAGCGTAAAACTTTTGGGGGCTACAAAAACCAAACCTTCCACCATTCTAAGGTGGGCGTATGAGGCGGGATTAAAAGTCTTTGGCGAAAACAGGGTGCAAGAATTCCTAAAAAAGTGGGAAGAACTTAGGGATTTACCCGACATAGAGTGGCACTTTATAGGGAGACTCCAATCCAACAAGGTTAAATACATTATTGACAAAGTTAGGTTAATCCATTCGGTAGACCGACCCTCCTTGGTGGACGAACTTCAAAAGAGGGCAACCAAAAAGGGTATTAAAGAGGTTGATATCCTCGTAGAGGTCAATGTGGGCGAGGAGGAAACCAAAGGAGGTGTAAAACCCGAAGAAACGCCAAAACTCTTTGAGTATATCCTCAAAAATGCACCCGCTTTGAGGATAAGGGGATTAATGGCAATCCCCCCTTACAGGGAAGACTCCGAAGAGGTGAGACCCTACTTTGTAAAGCTAAGGGAACTTAGGGATAAACTGGCGGAGGAGTTCAACTTACAGCTCCCCGAACTCTCAATGGGAATGAGCCACGATTACACGGTGGCAATAGAAGAAGGGGCAACCATAATAAGGGTGGGAAGTGCAATTTTCGGAGAAAGAAAGTAATCACTTAACCAGCTCTCCCCACAATCCCCTTTGTTCCCTTAGAGCCTTTCTAAAGCATTTTAGGAAAACCTTTTCATACTTTACGTTGGGCGGAACGGTTAAGGGTAAGGCGTAACCGTTGCAAATGATTTCCGCGTTAAGCATCCTTCCGTCGGGAAGCCATATGTATCCCAAAATTCTTCCGTAGTGGTCGGTTGGCTGAACATCGGTTTCCAAAGTAACTACGTAAATGTCTTTTAAAAGTTTTTCCGTAAATTTCTTAGCTTCAAGTCCCATTTTGGCTATATCCCTTCCGCTCAAATCCACAAATTGGTGATAGGCTTTTAGGACTATCTCTTCAAATTCCCTTTCCTGTTTGGGGGTGTTTTTCTTTCTTTCCCCCGTTTCGGGTGTATCTATTCCTATGAGCCTCACGGGGTAGGTTCTCACATGGGGACTAACTTCGGAGGTGAACCTGCAATGTATGGTATCCCCGTCGGAAACCTTTGTTACATAACAGATGTATTTGTGGTTGGGTTTTAACTTTAACCCGAAGAGGGGAAGCGATAGGAGAATAAAAAACGCCAAAAGTGTTCTCATAGTTTTGGGAGTTTACACCAAAAGTTTTGGAAGTTAACTTAAAATCCTATGGGCGTGAAACTGACTTTTATTGGACACGCAACTTGGCTTATAGAGGGTTCCAAGAAGGTTTTGATAGACCCCTTTATAACTTCCAACCCCCAAGCCCAAGAGGCGGGTATAACTTTGGACAGCCTTTTGGATAAGGTTGATTTGGTCGTCATCACCCACGGACACTTTGACCACATAGAAAACGCGGTGGATTTCGGTAAAAAAGGTATTCCGCTCGTAGGTCTATTTGAGGTAGCCCAATATTTGGCTTCCCAAGGGGCAAAGAATACCGTAGGCGCCAACATCGGTGGGTGGTTTGAAGCGGAAGGGGTTAAATTGGTATTCACACCCGCGGTTCACTCCAGCGCCCTAATTAAAGACAACGGGGAGACTATATACCTCGGAAACCCCGCGGGTGTGGTTGTAGAGTTGGACGGCGTTAGGATATACCACACCGGTGACACCGCCGTGTTCGGCGATATGGCACTCATAGGGGAACTCTATAAGCCCGATGTAATGCTCCTTCCCATAGGTAGCCTCTTTACAATGGGCATTTCCGAAGCGGTTAAGGCGGTTGAATTGGTAAAACCCAAAATAGCCATACCTATGCACTACAACACTTGGGAACCTATAAAACAAGACCCCGAGGAGTTTAAAAAGAAAGTTGAGGAAAACTCCTGCGTTGATACACAAGTTATAATTGTTCGTCCCGGTGAAACTACCGAAATATCCGCTTAAAAACTTCTTCTTCCCACTTGCATTTTTTCAAAATTTAAGGAAATATAGAAGTTAATCGTAATTTAAATCTTTGGAGGTGTAAGGATGACCAAGGCTGAGCTTATTGCAAGGGCGGCTGAAAAGGCGGGAGTATCCAAGAAGCAGGCGGATAGGTGTCTAAAGGCTTTCATAGAAGTTATAACCGATGCACTTCAAAAGGGTGAAAAAATAGCTTTGCCCGGATTTGGTATCTTCCAAGTTAAAGAACGCTCCGAAAGGAAGGGAAGAAACCCCAGAACCGGTGAAATAATAACTATCCCCGCCAGAAAGGTTGTCGCTTTCAAACCCGCAAAACAGCTTAGGGAACTAATTAAATAAACCCTCCTTAGGGCGGACTTTGAACCGCCCCTTTCTCTGTTAAACTAAATTCCGATGTCCTCAAGCTTCGTTATGGATATCAACAAAATTAGGGAATATCTGCCCCACCGTTACCCCTTTTTGCTCGTAGACCGCATATTGGAGATAGAGGTTCCAAAGAGGATTGTAGGTTTAAAAAATGTAACCGTTAATGAACCCCAATTTCTCGGTCACTTTCCCAAACTGCCCATTTTCCCGGGAGTATTAATCTTAGAGGCTATGGCTCAAGTTGGGGGGATTCTTCTCATAGAGAGTTTGGGACTTGAGATAGGCAAATACGCCATTCTATACGCGGGAGTAGACAAGGCGAGATTTAAAAGACCGATAGTTCCCGGCGATACGATGATTATAGAAATGGAGAGCATCGTCCTCAAAAAGAGACTTTCCAAAATGAAGGGAATCGTTAAGGTGGACGGTAAAGTAGCGGCGGAAGCGGTTATTATGGCTTCGGTGGTTGAAACCCAAAAACTTAGGGGCGGATAAATGGTGGAAAAGACCTTAAAACTCTTAAAGGAAAAATACCCTCCTCCTACCAAGGAATGTAAGTGTGTAACCGTAACCCTAAAGGTGGAAAACATAGGTTTCTTTGACGCGGTTACCGAGCATTCGGGTAGATATTGTCTACCTTCCACCGAAAGGGCTAAGCAAGGGAAGGTAACCTTAATAGTTACCCCCCACGGGTTTGAAGAAACTTTAAAAATCCTGAATAGGCTCAAGAAGGGATTTATTCCCGAACTTGAGGTTGTTAAGGTTGAGGAAAACTGCCGTGGTTTGAGCAGGAAATAAAGGCCTTCGCCTTTAGGTTTACCTCTTCCCATTCCCTTTGGGGGTTGCTGTCCCAAACTATTCCCCCACCCGCGTAGTAGGAAAGTTTTTCACCTTTACCTATTGCGGTTCTTATGGCAACATTGCAGGTAAAGTCGCCGTTTGGTTTTAAAACTCCCAAGGTTCCGCAATAAACTTCCCTCGTGTGGGGTTCAAGGAGGTTTATAATTTCAACCGCCCGCTTTTTGGGGGCGCCGGTAACCGACGCGGGTGGAAAGGTAGCCTTTATAATTTCCTCAAAACCTTTTTCGGTTTCGCAAGATACGGTGCTAACCAGTTGGTGTAGAGTTTTGTAACTTTCAACCCCAAACAGTTTTTCAACCTTAACGCTCCCCTTTAGGGCAACCCTTCCCAAGTCGTTCCTCACCATGTCGGTTATCATTAGGTTCTCCGCCAATTCCTTTTCCATTTCAAAAAACTTTTGGGGGTCTTGGTCTTTGGGAAGGGTTCCCTTTATCGGTTTGGAAGTTAGCTTTTGTCCCTCTTTGCGTAAAAAAAGCTCCATTGAACCGCTTATTACGGTCAAATCTTCCACCTTTAGAAAAACCCCGTAGGGGACTTCTTGGTTTTCTATAAACCTCAAGTAAAGCCCTAAAGGGGAACCCTTTAATTTAAAGTCAAACCTAACGGTGAAATTCACTTGGTATATGTCCCCCCGTTCTATAAAGCGTTTTATCTCTTCCAACTTTTGTAGGTATTGCTCTTTTGTAAGGGAAGCACCTTCAAAGGTTAAGCTAAAGCCTTCCTTTCCAAACTCAAGGGGTTTTTCCTTTAAGGTTGCCACCAAAAAGGGTGGAAATCGGTTTTCCCTCGGAGGTTTTACCTTTAGAAGTCCGTATCCACTTTCAAAGGAGATGTAAAAGAAAACGGTTTCACCCTTTAGGTTTTCCAAAGTGGAAAAGAATTCCCTCCAAGTTTGGGGAAAGAAGACCTTTTTAACCTCGTAGGTTTTCCTCTCACCTAAAAACCCCTTTTCTAAGATTAGAAGGTTCATTAATTGAAAAGGCTTATTTTACGGAATGCTTTTTTAGTTCTCTCCATCCGTAAACTAAAGCGGGAATTGCTACCAGAATACCACCTATAAATAAAACTAACAATGCTTTTTCAAGTTCCATCGCTTCCTTCCTCCAATTTTTCACCTATAAGGATTAAAATAAAGCCCACGAAAGTAAAGAAAATGTAACCTCCTACACCAAGAAGGGCTAAAGTTAGCGATAATTTACCCTCAATTAAAGGTTGAATTATGCAAGTTCCCGCAAATAGTAGTGCCAAGTTATTCAGTTGTTTTCCCAATTCTTTCAAAGCTTCTTTAGCCATAATTTAAAAGGCTTCTATTTCAATAATTTCAACATATCCTTTACCGCCCTTTCAAATCCCAAAAGCACCGCGTTGGCAACTATGGAGTGTCCTATGTTCAGTTCCTCAATTTCTTTTATCTCGGTTATAGGTTTTACATTGTGGTAGGTAAGCCCGTGTCCCGCGTAAACCCTTAAACCCAAACTTTTGGCAAACTTTGCGGACGCGCGGAGTTTGGCAAGTTCTCTCTTTACACCTTCCCAATCAAAGGAGTTCCAAACTTCCGCATAGGTTCCCGTATGTAGCTCAACCGCATCCGCCCCTACCCAAACGGAAGCCTTTATCTGCTCCAAATTGGGGTCTATAAATAGGGAAACCTCTATTCCCGCCTCCTTAAGGGGTTTTATAAATTCCTTCAAATGCTCCTTTTGGGAGACTACGTCCAATCCCCCCTCGGTGGTTATTTCTTCCCTCCTTTCGGGAACTAAGGTAACCCTATTGGGGCGATAGGTAAGGGCTATATTTCTCATCTCCTCGGTGGGTGCCATTTCCAAATTCACCGGAATGTGGACTGTTTCTATAATCCTCCTTAGGTCGTCCTCGTTCACATGCCGACGGTCTTCCCTTACGTGGAGGGTTATCTGGTCTGCACCCGCCATTTGTGCTAATATCGCGGCGTAAACGGGGTCGGGTTCAAAGGTTCTTCTGGCGTTCCTTACGGTTGCTACGTGGTCTATATTAACTCCCAACCGCATCAGAGATTAAATCTTAGAAAAGAAGGGCGCTTAGGAAGTAGTCCGTTATTAAAACGAGCATAGATGCGGTTACAACCGAGGCGGTAGTAGCCTTTCCAACTCCTTCCGTTCCGCCTTTGGTGGAAAACCCAAAGTGGCAACTGACCACCGCTATTAAAAACCCGAAAACCGCGGATTTTATAAGTCCACCGGTAAAGTCGCTTAGTTCCACAATATCCCTAATTTTTTGCCAAAAGAGGTAGTCGTTTACCCCAAATAGCTTTACCGCTACAAACCACCCACCAAAAATCCCTATTATGTCCGCAACGATGGTAAGGAGGGGCAAAGAGAGAACGGAAGCAAACAGGCGGGGGGTTACCAAATAGCCTATGGGATTAACCGCCAAAACCCTTAGGGCGTCTATCTGTTCGGTAATCTTCATCGTTCCTATTTGGGCGGTCATTGCGGAACCCACCCTCGCAACCACCATTAGGGCGGTCAAAACCGGTCCAAGCTCCCTTGCCATGGAAATTGCTACAACCGCCCCCAAAAGGTGTTCCGCATTAAAACGGTGAAAGGTGGAGTAGGTTTCAACGACTATAACTCCACCCGAAAAGAAGGAGGTAACCGCAACGACGGGCAAAGTTTCCGCACCTATATAGGCAATCTGTTTAATAAAGTGTTCAAACTTCGGAGGTTTTTTAAAGAGAAACCAAACCGCCCAAAGGGACATAAGGGTTGCTTCACCTATGGAGTTTAAAACGGAAAGGAGCTTACTCCAAAAGGGAAAAGGCATAATTTGCTATTTTCTCAAAAGGTTTACTCCTTAGGTTTCACAACCTCCTTTATGGGGAGACCGTATTTGACCGCAAACTCGTAGTCCCTCTCGTCGTGGGCGGGAACAGCCATAATTGCACCCGTTCCGTATTCCGCCAAAACGTAGTTGGCAGTCCAAACGGGTATAAGCTCACCCGTTAGGGGGTGAATCGCATACCTACCCGTAAAGACACCTTCTTTCTCTTTTACCCTTCTGCGTTCCTCTACGGGAAGGCTTTTCACCTTTTGGAGGAAACTTTTTACCGCCTCCTCTTGGGGTGTTCCCTTTGCAAGCTTTTCCGTTAGGGGGTGTTCGGGTGCCAAAACCAAAAAGGTGACTCCAAAGAGGGTATCGGGGCGGGTTGTAAAGACGACTATCTCCTCGTCCATTCCGTCTACCTTAAAGATTACTTCCGCCCCTTCGCTCTTTCCTATCCAATTCTTTTGCTGGGCTAAAACCCTTTCAGGCCATTTGCCTTTTAGTTTTTCCAAGTCCTTGAGAAGCTCATCCGCGTAAGCGGTTATTTTGAGATACCACGAAGGTATTTCCTTTTGAACTATTTGGGTGTCGCACCTCCAACAGCGCCCCTCTATAACTTGCTCGTTAGCCAAAACCGTTTCGCACGAGGGACACCAGTTTACCACCGCACTCTTTCGGTAGGCGATACCCTTTTCAAGCATTTTTAGGAATATCCATTGGTTCCACTTGTAGTATTCGGGTTCGCAGGTGGCAATTTCCCTATCCCAATCGTAGGAGAGACCGAGCATTTTCAGTTGCCTTCTCATGTTGGAGATGTTTTTTTCCGTCCACTCGGCGGGGTGAATCTTATGTTTTATCGCGGCGTTCTCCGCGGGGAGTCCGAAGGCGTCCCAACCCATGGGGTGCAAAACATTAAACCCCCTCATTTTAAGGTAACGGGCTATGGCGTCCCCTATGGTGTAGTTCCTCACGTGTCCCATATGGATGTTTCCCGAAGGGTAGGGAAACATTTCAAGGACATACCTTTTATTGGGTTTTCCCTCTTTTGCCCTAAAGGTTTTTTCCTCTTCCCACCTGCGTTGCCATTTGGTTTCTATCTCACGGGGATTGTAGCGTTCCATTTTAAAAATTCAAATTATCCCAAAAGGGTTTTAAGCAGTTGGACAAGCTTTTTTAAAGCCCTTCCCCTATGGGATATTTTCTGTTTTTGGAAAAGCTCCATTTGGGCAAAGGTTACATTAAAACCTTCGGGAACAAATATTGGGTCGTATCCAAAACCTTTATCTCCCCTCGGCGTGTCGGTAATGTAGCCTTTTACCACACCTTCGGTGAAAATTCCCTTACCATCTCCCAAATAGAGAACTATGCAGGCTACAAACCTCGCATTGCGGTTTTCCTTATCCTTTAGCACCCTTAGGAGTTTCCTAATGTTGGCGGTATCCTCCGAGGGGGTAGGTTCTTCCCTTCCGAAAACCTCCAAGGAGTAAAACCGTGCGGAATATATACCCGGATAGGGGGCTATGGCGTCCGCTATAAGACCGCTGTCGTCCGCCAATGTGGGTAAACCAAACTCCTCGTGGTAGGCTTTCGCCTTTAGGTAGGCGTTTTCCAAAAAGGTTGTTCCCGTTTCCTCAACCTCCAACCTACGGGGTGGCAAAACTACCTCTATCCCCAAAGGTTTTAGAAACTCCTCTATCTCCTTAGCCTTTTTGGGGTTGGAAGAGGCTATTAAAACCTTTTTGAGTTCCATTTAGTTAAAGTTTACCCTTGAGGGTGTTATCAAATTCTATTTGACCTCCAAACTTGACAAAAACCTATTTTAATGTCAATCTTTTAATGTCAAGTGGAAAATTTATTATCTCAAACACAAAAAGTGTAAAGTTGTCAAAGATAACCGAGAAAGGTTAATTTTTAGATGTTAACTTCCTTGTTATTTGGTTTCTACAAATTCAACTTGACATTAATAAAAATGAATAACGGTTTTGTTTTGGAAATTCTTAGTAAATTCTCCAAAATTTATCGTTTAAACTACCTATTTTGGGTTTATATCTCAAATCTCCGTAGGTTTTAGGTTTGTTTTCGTGATAATCTTTGCTTCTTGACATTAAATTAATATCAAGTTTCTTGGTTTTAATTTTGTTAATGTCAATCTACAAAAGGTTTTAGAGCTTGACTTTAACCTCTTTTTGTGGTATATAGTCAAATTAAAAATAGGGATTGGCTCCTTGGCAACCAAATAATGTCAAGTTTCTCCAAACCCGCATGGGAGTAGAGCAATCGTTCCTTTCCTATAGCGGTGCGGGTTTGAACAATATATATAACTATTTGTGGGGTTTTTGAATTCTCAAATTAAGGTATAATGCGGACTTGAAGGCAAAGGGTGGAAGTTAATGCCCGCTAAATGCGGGATTGCGA
>QOAS01000151.1 GCA_003972855.1 Gammaproteobacteria bacterium
ACATATTACACGGGAAAAAGTAGAGGTTTTCACTGCATGCCAAGACCCGAAGTTATGTCCCATATGCTTAAAGGCGAAAACTTGGGATTATTAGTATGTAGACAATGGAATGTAATAGGTTCGGAAATTTACGATACAGTTTTTATTACAAAATACATTACAGACCTTAATCTTTTTAGAAGAGGGGGAGCTACTCTCTTCCCCCTCTACCTCTACGCCCCCCACGGCAAACAACCAAACTTTACCACCGAATTTAGAAAATACATAAAAAATCTTTACGGAAAAGAACCCGCTCCCGAAGAAATCCTCTATTACATCTATGCGATTTTGTATTCTCCCACCTACAGGGAAAAATATAAGGAACAACTGAAGTATAACTTTCCGAGAATACCCTTTGCGGAGGATTACCAAAAGTTTAAAAGACTCTCCGAGTTTGGAAAGAAACTTGTAAAACTCCACCTTTTGGAAGATGAGAGTTTAAACTTCCCATCGGTGAAGTTTAAAGGAAAAGGAACGAATGAAGTTGAAAAAGTTTCTTACAAAAACGGCAAAGTCTATATAAACAAAAACCAATACTTTGAACCCGTTTCGGAAGAGATTTGGAATTACAAAATAGGAGGTTATCAAGTCCTCAAAAAATGGCTCTCCTATAGGAAAGGGAGAAAATTAACACTTGAAGAGATAGAAACCTTTATGAAAACCGTAAAGGCTTTGGAGGAAACTATAAAACTGCAGGAGAAAATTGATATGGAAACCGATTTTGTTTAGGAATTTGTTAAACTACCCTAACTCCTATGCCTATGAAACTCGTTATCCTCCCCGAGGGGGCGGATTTGGACGCCCTCTCCTCCGCCTTTGGGGTTTTAAAACTATACCCCGACGCCTTTCTGCTTAGACCCAACCAACTTTCAAAAACCGCCTCTGCGGTTTTTAAGGACTTTAAACACCTCTTTAGGTTAATAGAAAACCCACCCGCGGAGGTTGAGACCTTAATTTTGGTGGACAACTGCGGTTTGGAAAAATTGAAGAAAGTCCCCCGCTACGGGAAGCTTATAATTTACGACCATCACGAAGGTTGCGAATGTAAAGATTGCACCCTTGTGGTGGACAATGTGGGTTCTGCCACAACTTTGATAGTTGAGGAACTTATAGAACGCAACTTAGAGGTTTCCCCCTTAGAGGCTACCCTTTTGGCGCTCGGTATATACGAGGACACGGGGAGGTTTACCCACATAGGCACCACTCCGAGGGACTTACGGGCAACCGCTTGGCTCCTCCAAAGGGGGGCGGATTTAAACCTCATAAACCGCTATTTGGAAGAAAAAATTTCCCAAAAAGAGCTGGAGGTAGTTCAAAAACTCCTAAAGAGTGTGGAATATGTTGCCACACCCGAGGGTTGGAGGGTTGCGGTTGCCACCTTTAGGGGTGAAACTTATTTACCCGATTTTCAGGATCTCGTAAATCGCCTTAAAGAGCTGACCGAAAACACCGACGGCTTTTTCGTAATTTACGAGGCGGGAAATAAAACCTATCTCTTCGGAAGGGCTACCAATCCCTCCTTTGACACCGCCAAGATTTTGGCGAAATTAGGCGGAGGGGGACATTCCTACGCTTCCTCTTTAAAAGTTGAGGGTATCCCCGCGGAGCGGGTTAAAAAGAGACTGATTGAGATATTGGAAGGGAAACTCCCCAACCTCTTTTTGGAAAACTTTATTTCCCGCCCACCTTTGGTGGTTTACGAAGATGAAACCCTTGAGGAAGCCTTAAAAAAACTAACCGATTTCGGTTTTGCGGGCGCTCCCGTAGTTAACAAGGAAGAAAAACCTTTAGGGGTTATCTACAAAAAAGACCTCCTTAGGGCTATAAAGCACCTCCGCACTACGGAGGTAAAAGTTTCGGAGGTTTACAACCCCGATGTGAGGATTTTGAGTTTGAAAGATACCATTTGGGATGCGGAGAAAATTTTATCCCGCTTTGGGCAAAAGCTTATACCCGTCGTAAACGAGGAGGGAAAGATTGAAGGAGTCCTAACCCGTTTGGACATCTTTAGGAACATAATTGCGGAAACTCCTTCCGAAGAAAAGCCCTTAAAAGTCCAGCTTCCCCCCAATATTGAAGATTTCGCCAAAAAGGTGGGTCAAATAGCCCAAAAATTGGGGTTAAAGGCTTATTTAGTGGGCGGTGTGGTAAGGGATATGCTTTTGGGTAAACCCGTTTGGGATTTGGACATAACGGTGGAAGGGGGAAGTGCGGTAGACTTGGCAAAGGAGGTGGCAAAACTCTACGGGGTAAAAGTCCACCCCTTTGAGGAATTTAAAACCGCCCACCTAAAAGTGGGTGAATTAAAGGTTGAATTCGCAACCGCCCGAAGGGAAAAATACGAAAGAAGCGGGGCATACCCCGAGGTTCAGCCCGCCTCCTTAAAGGAAGACCTCTTTAGGAGGGATTTCACGATTAACGCAATGGCGGTGGCACTAAATCCCGACAGCTTCGGACAACTTATAGACTATGTAGGGGGGTTGGAAGACCTAAAAAACGGGATTATAAGGGTTTTGCATTCCCTTTCCTTTGTGGAAGACCCGATAAGAATTCTTAGGGCATTGCGCTTTGCGGGGAGGTTTGGTTTCAAACTTTCAAAGGGAACGAAAACCCTTTTACGGCAAGCGGTTTCTTTGGGGGTTTTAAAAAACGCCCCCCGTTCCCGAATAGCCAACGAACTTAGACTCGCCTTTAGGGAGGAAAACTTTTTGGAAATCTTGAAACTCTACAAGGAATACCGCGTTCTTGAGCAGATTTTACCCTCCGAGTTCCAATGGTCTATGGTTCACCCCGAAAGGTTGAAGAAATTAAAGAAACTCCTTTCGGAGTTTAAAGATGAAGTCAAATACCCCGGTTGGGTCTTGTTTGCCTCCCTCCTTTTGGAACTCAAAAAGGAAACCGCCCTTTCGGTGTTAAGCGAGCTTTCCGCTCCCTCTAAGGTTAGGGAAAGCTACCTTCAGGCAAAAGAGGAGGGTGGAAAGATATTGAAAACCCTTTTGGGTGCGAAAAAACCTTCCGAACTCCTTAAGGGTTTGAAAAACTACCACCCTGAGAGTTTGCTTATGATAGCCTCCCGCGGAGGGGAAAAGGCTATCAACCTCGCAAGGTTCTACCTAAGGGAACTTAAACCCTTCAAGGTTAAAGTGAGGGTGGACAAATTCAAAAAGATGGGATTAAAAGGCAAAGAACTCGGTTTGGCAATTGAAAGGGAAAAGGAAAAACTTATAGACGAGCATTTTGGGGAAAGGTTTAATCAACTGGTGTAGTTTCCAAAGAAGATTTTCCGTTTGAAGTGCCATTTGCTTGGCAATTTTAATTGTCCACACTTTGATGTCAAATTACAAAGAGTCTTTAAACTCCCTTGGGTCTCAAAAATATTTGACAAAAACCGCATTGGAAAGAGTTAAGCGTTAAAAAGTTCAACCTTAGTGGTGTTAAAAATTTTTGCTATCCATTTCCCCGTTTTGGCTACCCTTTTACAAAAGCCGTTTTTGTTGTGAAAATTCTAAAAACATTTACCGTGAATTGAGGTTTATACACTCTCTATGTGGATTAAAGCTTAAAAAACTCAAAAAAAATCGTCAAAATTTTGTTAAATCTACCGAGCAATGGCACAAAATCTTTGTCAAGCTTCATGCTTTGGGTTTTATTAATGTCAACCTACGGAGGTTTTTAGGACTTGACCTTACACACCTTTTGTGGTATTTAGTCAAAATAACATTAGGGTTTGGCTCCTTGGCAACTAAATAGTGTCAAGTTTCTCCAAACCCGTATGGAAGTAAGGTTATCGTTCCTTTCCTACAGCGATGCGGGTTAGAGCGATATATATAATCATTTGTGGGGTTTTTAAAATTTGAAAGTTAGAATTTATGCGGGTTTGAAAGAGTAGTGTTGCAACAATGCCCGCCAAATACGGGATTGCGACTCTGCAGTCAGAAATGCAAGTCTTTTTGCCCTATCATTCTGGTTAAAACAACGCCCGCTAAAGCGGGATTTACGAAATTTTGAAATCCAAAAAGGTTTAAGCGATAGGAAAAAATGATTTTGACCCTTATTCGTTAATTAAAACCTTTATAACCGCTTCCCTTTTGAGGGAGTTTATAAATTCCGTAACCTTTTCCTCCTCTATCTGTTTTATAACCTTTTGTTTCTCCGCTTCGTCAAACTTGTAAGAAACCCCCTCCAACTTTACGAGGTAAAGGAAGTCTTTGTCCTCCGCAAAGTCGCTCTTTCGGGGGGATAGCCTCTTTACAACCTCCGCTATTTGGGGTTTTAAATCTTGGAGCTTTGCGGTTAGCTTTATAGGAGAGATATCCAATTTTTGGGAAATCTTTTTAATATCCATTGAGAGGAGTAAATCTTCATTTTTCTCCGCCACCGATTTGGGAATTTTCAAAATTTCAACGGTGTAATAAGGTTGGACATTTTTTAGGCGTGAAGCTATTAGTAGCAAAAGTTCCTCCTTGTTTTCGTAAAGGGGCTTTAAAACGAAGATGTTTATAGCCCCTACATAGAGGTTATACCTTTCTATGAAGTTGTTAAACGCCGAGCCTCCCAAAGAGAGCTTTTGGAGGCGGATATAAAGTTCTTCCACCGTAAGACCTTGGGACTTGGCGAAGTTGGAAACTATTTCTCCAATCTTTTGGGGAGGTATGGAAAGACCCCTTTCTTTCGCGTATTGGGAAACCAAGTATATATCTATAACCCTTTCAAGGGCGGTTTTAAAGTCCTTGACCCCAAAGAGGAGTTGGTAAAGTTTTACGTCCGAAAGGAGTATAGGCTCTTTATTTACAACCGCAACGGTTTCCTCCGTTAATACCCAAACCTTTTTTGGGGTATTTTGTGCGAAAGTTCCCAAAGGTAGTGCAATTATTAAAGAAATAAACCAAATGAGTTTCTCCAGTCGCATAACTGTTAAAGTTTAAGCTCTTAAAATTTTGAAAGCCTTTGCCAAGAAGTAGGCGGTTAGCACCCCCACTATTTCGGGAATTATCAAAGTCTGGTGGCTCATCTCGGTAATCATAATGACCGCGGTAATGGGGATGTTGAGGGAGGCGCTAACCATAGCCGCCGCACCCGTTAAAGCCAGTATGGATAACTTGTCGGGCGAATAGTAGGCTACCAAGTTTCCCAGAGAAGCCCCCAAGAAAATTAAAGGCAAAACGATTCCTCCCGGATATCCGAAAGAAAGGAATATCGCAATGGAAACCATTTCCAAAGCTATAACTCCCAAAAGTTCCGAGGGAGGGTATAAATTGCTGGAAACCTCGTTTATCGGTTGGTAGGTTACCGCCAACTCCAAAAGGTGAATATGTTGGTGATTGTGGGCTATCGCAAAAAGTAAAAGAACCACGGGGAAAATAGCCAAAGGTCGCATATTTTCGGGAACGAAACGGGCGAGGAATTTAAAAAACTCGTAAAGTAACAACAAAATTACGGTCGCCAAAGCGGTTAAAATTCCCAAAATAACGGAAGGTA
This sequence comes from Gammaproteobacteria bacterium, assembly GCA_003972855.1. Classification (GTDB taxonomy): domain Bacteria; phylum Aquificota; class Aquificia; order Aquificales; family QOAS01; genus QOAS01. Next base: position 5,518 of record QOAS01000151.1, read on the forward strand.
TAAGGTCTAACAAATTCCAATGAAAGTGACCCTCTATGTGAAGGAGGGGATGGAAACCCCTAAGGTAGGCGTAAATTGTAAAGGAAACCGTTGAGGCGGTCAATGCGTTAATTAAAAAATCCACGTTTAGGACTTTACCGAAGCGGTTTTCCAAAACATAAAAAGTTCCACCTAAGGGGGTTTTCAAAAATGCCCCGACAAAGGCGACCGCTCCTATCGTTCCCCAATAGTTGAGTTGCCCTTTGGGAAGCCTCAAAAGTTGGGATATATATTGACCTAAACCCGTTCCGAGGAACATTGCGGGACCTTCCCTTCCCAAGGGAAGTATGGAAAGGGAAATCGCTACGCCTATAAACTTAATAAGCCAAACGAAAAATGGAATGAATAAATTTTCCCTTAAAATTCTCAAACTCAAAACCAAACCCGGCAGAGTAATGCTGGACTCTATAGATGCAACAACAAACATGTAAACCGCTAAAAAAGTTAGATGAAAAAATTGAATTCCCAATTCAAAGGAAAGGTTGTGAAATAGCAGTATCAGAAAATCTAAAAAAGCTGCGGATAAACCGGCGGTAACCCCTATAAGCGAGGCGAATAGACTTTCCTTAAGTTTCCCTATCACATAATTCTTGTAAAATTTCAATTTCATTTTAAGACCCAAACTTGCGAAGGGAAAGAAGCTAAAATACAACCGATAAAAAATAGATTTTAAACCTAAAAATGGGAAAACAAAAGAGTCCTTTCCGGTTGAAAAGTGAATTTAAACCCGCGGGAGACCAACCGAAGGCTATAAGAAAGTTACTTGAAAATTTGCGCAAGGGTGTTAAAGAACAGATACTTTTGGGAGTAACCGGTTCCGGCAAAACTTTTTCTTTAGCCAATGTTATCGCCCTATGGGGGAAACCTACCTTGGTAATGGTTCATAACAAAATTCTCGCCGCACAGCTGTATAGGGAATTTAAAGAATTTTTCCCCGACAATGCGGTTGAATATTTCGTTTCCTATTACGACTACTATCGTCCCGAAGCCTATATTCCCGAAAAGGATTTATACATAGAAAAAGACGCGTCAATTAACGATATCTTGGAAAAATACCGCCATAGTGCCACCAAAAGCGTATTGGAAAGAAGGGATGTCATAGTGGTTGCCTCGGTATCCGCGATATACGGTTTGGGTGCGCCCGAGAACTACATAAAATTACGCCTGCAACTCCACAAGGGAATGGTAATAAGCCACGGAAAATTGTTAAAACGCTTGGTGGAAATGGGTTACGAGAGAAACGATTACGCCCTGAAGAGGGCAACCTTTTCGGTCAAAGGCGATGCGATAGAAATAATTCCCTCCCACAGCGACGAGGAGATTATCCGAATAGAGTTTTGGGATGACGAGATAGACCGAATAACCCGACTTAGCCTTTTAAATAGGGAGGTGATAGAAGACGACATAGAGCATATCGTAATATGGCCTGCAACCCACTATTTGGCTCCCCGCCCGACGGTGGAACAGGCTTTAAAGGAAATAGAAAAGGACTTAATAGAAAGGGTTGCGTGGTTTAAAAAACAGGGCAAAGAAGTGGAAGCGCAAAGGTTATTCCAAAGAACCTCCCACGACATAGAGATGATTAGAGAATTGGGAACTTGCAAAGGTATTGAAAATTACTCCCGTTACTTTGACGGTAGAAAACCGGGGGAACCGCCCTTTACCCTTTTGGACTACTTTCCCGAGGATTTTCTGCTGATAATAGACGAGAGCCACCAAACCATACCCCAAATTAGGGCTATGTATGAGGGGGACCGCAGTAGGAAGCTGAAACTGGTGGAATACGGTTGGAGACTTCCCTCCGCCCTTGATAACCGCCCGCTTAAGTTTGAGGAATTTTTGAAAAAACTCAATACGGTCATCTATGTTTCCGCCACCCCCGGCGATTGGGAAATAGAAAGGGTTTGCTCCCAAGGGAGGGTTTAAATGTATAAACTCGCCCTTTTCACCTTTCTTTCTATAGTGACCTTAGTAGGTTTGAATGTTTTAATTTTGGAGCATTTAAAGGATTTTGAGTTTTCCGATTTGGTTCCCATCTTGCTTTGGGTTAATTTCAACCTCGTTCTGATTTTGATTCTCGTCTCCGCCTTTGTGAAAAAGTTTTACAAAGAGTGGAGGGAAGAAAGTTCCCCTTTAAAGAGGAAAATTTTCGCCTTCGTCTTAGGGATTATAGGTATTCCCTATGTGCTTGTAACCGCTTTGGCAATAGGAGGTAAAGCCTCTTACCTTAGGGTTTTTACCGATAAGACTTTAAAAGAAGTTGTAATCTGTGCGGATAAACTGCAAAAGGAACTTAATAACCTTCCTCCAAAGGAGAGGGAAAAGTTATTCCGCGATTTGGAGCATTTTAAGGAATCGGTATCAACCGTGAGGGAAATCGTTAGGAGACAAAAGGTTGTTTTAATAAATTTCCTTTTATTCTTTGCATTGGTTTTTTTGGTAATCCTAATAGCAACTATTTCCTTCGCATCTTGGTTGGCGGAAGCGATTTCCTCCTTTATAGACAAACTTACTAAGGCGACAAGGAAAGTGGCGAAAAGAGATTTTGAGGTTAGACTTTCCGAAAACGAATTCCCCTTTTCCGGTTTAAAGGAGCTAAAAGAATTGGCTCAATCGTTTAACGAAATGGTAAAAAGTGTAGGCGAAGCCTTCAAAAGGTTGGAAAGGGATAAAACCCTTTTTGAGGAAATTTTTCAAAAGGTTTCCACCGGCGTTGCGCTGTTTGATAACAAGGACAAGGAACTGATAAAGGCTAACGAGGGTTATACCAAACACTTTAAGTTTAACAATTTGGAAAAACTCCGCCGGTGGGTTAAGGGAAGGGATACCCTCCGTTACGAGGAGATAAATATAGGGCGTCTCACTTTGGTAATTATTGAAGACCTAATGCCGTTTGTAATCAACAAAAGATATAAGGCGTGGAAGGAAATGGCTATGGGGTTAGCCCACGATATTAAAAATCCCCTTAACAACATATCGGTAAACCTCTCCTATTTGGAATACATATTGGATAGGTATGAGTCCGATGGAGGTTGTAACCTTGACGAACTCAAAAAGGAATTTAAAAACAAATTTGCTTCCATTGAGAGGCAAATAAATTACATATCAACCCTTTTGGACCGTTTTAACGAATTTGCAACCGGCGAAGGGGAACTAAAAAGGGAAGTTTTTTCCTTAAAGGAACTCCTTTTTGAGGTCAAAAGGGCTAACGAAAGGGAAAATTGCCACATATTCATAGAGGGAGATAGCCTATTTTTAAAGGCTAACCGAAACTCCCTGAAAAGAGTTTTTGACAACTTGGTTAAAAACGCCTGCGAAGCCATAGAGAGTGCGGGCAAAAAAAACGGTGTGGTAAGAATAAAGGTTAAAGGAAACCTTATACACATAGAGGATAACGGTCCCGGAATTCCCCCCGACAAGGTGGAAAGTATATTCCTGCCCTTTACCAGCAGTAAAAAAGGTTCGGGAAGGGGTTTGGGACTCTTTATCGTTAAAAAAATCGTAGAGGAACACGGATGGAATATAAGACTAATGCCTCCCGAAGAGGGTAAAGGCGCCCATTTTGTAATTAAGGTAAATCCTTCCGATATAGTCAAAAAGTATGCCTAATTAAAATTGAGAAAAATGGAAAACCTTAAGGAATTTTTAATTCCCGCAATAGATATAAAGGACGGAAAAGTGGTAAGGTTATACAAGGGAGATTTTCAAAAGGCTAAGGTTTATTACGAAAACCCTACCGATATAGCCAAAAAGTTTGCGGATTTGGGTTTTAAAAAAATTCACGTGGTGGACTTAGACGGCGCCAAGGAGGGACTACCCGCCAATATAAGGGTTATAGACGCCATCAGAAATGCGGTGTCTTGCCAAATTCAAGTAGGCGGAGGAATACGAACCCGCAAAGCGGCTAAAAAACTTTTGGAAGAAATAGGTGTGGATTTTATCGTTATCGGCACTTTGGCGGTAAAAAACCCTTCCCTTTTTGATGAAATCGTTGGGGAATTTCCCCAAAAGGTTATCCTCTCCATAGATTCCAAAGAGGGAAGAGTAGCCGTCTCCGGTTGGTTGGAAAACTCGGATTACTCGCCTGAAGAGTTTGCCCAATCTTTTGAAGAAAAACCCATTTGGGGGTATCTGTATACCGTAGTAGACCGCGACGGGACTTTGGAGGGGGTGGATACCAAACCTTACGAGGTTATAAAAAAGTTCGTTAAAAAACCCGTTTTGGCGAGCGGAGGAGTGGCTTCTTTAGAAGATGTAAAAAAATTGGTGGGAATAACGGAGGGTGTAGTCGTCGGAAAGGCGATATACGAAGGAAAAATAGACCTTTCTAAGGTTTAACCTCTATTTCAACCTTCCCTATCCGTTTTTTCCCTTTTATCGCCCAAACGGTGAAAAGGTATTTCTTTCCCTTCTTTAGAGGTTTGGGGTAAACAAAAAAGTTATCCTCCGTTAGGGCTATCTTTTTTCCGAAAAGGTAAACCTCAAAGTGATGCACCTTTACGGGGAAATCCCAATAGAGGGCGACTATTCCGTCATCTCCTACAAAGTATCCTCCTTCACCCTCCGTTAGAGTTTCCTTTTTTACCTCGTAGGAGGACTTAGAAACGGCTGGAGGAGGCTGAGGAGGAGCTTTCTTTCCGCACGAAAAAACAAATAAAATACCAAAGGCAAACAAAAAAAGTATCCTCATTAAAGATGTAACATAGTATCGTTAGTCACAAGCTATGGGTATCTTAAAGGGTTTTTTTGAAGATATACCGATTTTTTACCGATACTTTATTTGGCATTTAGGACAAAATCTGTTTGTCGTTTTAATAACTTCAGTTCTTTTGGGGGCTATTCTTTCAACTTTACTTTTTTTCAATATAGCCAAAAATACCCAACCCCAAGTTTTACTTAAATATGCCCTATCCTCGGTAGGGGCTTTTCTGCCCATATTTTTTCCCCTTTTTGAATTTACCGCTTGCGCTTTGACCGTCCACCTTTTTTTTAGAACGAAACTAAACCTGATTGTGTTTACCTTTGGCATACCACCCCGTCGGTTGGTTTTACCCATATTTTTAACCTCTTTGGGGATAGGTTTAATCCTCACCGCCTACTTTGAGTTTATCTACCCTTATGCGGGATATGTGCAAAAAGTTTCCTATTTAGAGGCAAAGAACAAACCCTTAAAGGAAGGAGTAGTGGAAAACTTTTGGTATAAATTGGGAAAGGATGAGTTTATATACTTCCGATTGATAAATTTAAAGGAAGGTTTAGCCTTCGGCGGTAAATACTTTAAAGTGGATAAGGATTACCAATTGGAGTGGATTATCCAAATTCCCCGCGCGAAGTTTTCGGTTAAAAAGGACAAAATAGTTGTTACCGCGGATAAATTTGCCTTTTTCTCGGAAAGGGAGAAAAAAATCTCCCGAGAACTCCATTTGGAGCTAAATCTTGAAACCAAACTTCTAAAGGTTAAAAATCCCCAATTTTTCTCTTTGAGGGAGCTTATAGGTCTTTTGTTCCTTGCGAAGGATATAGGGCTTAACTACTACCCTTACCTGTGGGAGTTGGTAAAAAGGCTTCTGCTGGTGGTTTTTAGCGTAATAGTCCCCCTCGTGTCGGTAATAAAACTATTTTCCGCTACGAGGAATGAGGAATTTTTCTCGTCAGTGGGTTTTCTATCTTTTATTTTTGTTTCCTTTTATGTTGCCCTCCTCTTTTTCCAAAATGCGGTAAATAAAGTTTCGGTTAATCCCCTTTACGGATTGCTTTTGATTGTTCCCTACCTCTTTTTGGCTTTTTGGACGATAAAGAGGAATTAATCGGGAAGGGAAAGTATTTCGGGACCATTTTCCGTTATTGCCACCGTATGCTCAAAGTGGGCGGCGGGAGTTTTATTCCAAGTTATAACGGTCCACCCGTCCGCCAATTCCATAGTCTTTGCGGTTTTTAAACCCGCCATCGGTTCTATCGCCAATACCATTCCCTCTTTTAGTTTCATTTTTGGACCTACTCCCGGACAATTTGCCACAAAAGGTTCGCTATGGAGCTTCGTTCCTATACCGTGTCCGCCGTATTTACATATGGGGTGGAGGCGGTATTTCTTTAAAGTTTTGTAAATAGCCCTCGCCACATTTTCAAGCTTGTTTCCCGCGTAAACCTCTTCAATGGCGTTGTATAAGGCTTTTTCCGTTCCCTCAAGGAGTCTTTCAATATCTTTGGAAACCTTTCCGACCTTAAAGGTTTTGGCACTATCGCCGTAAAACCCTTCGTATTCCACTCCGAAGTCTATACTTACTATGTCCCCTTCCTTTAAAACCCTATCTTTTCGCGGTATGCCGTGAACGACCTCTTCATTAACCGATACGCATAGATAGGCGGGGTAACCCCTATAACCGTAAAAGGCGGGACGGGCGTTGGGATAGTTCTTTTTAAGCCAATCCCTTATTGCCATTTCCAAGTCCCAAGCGGTAGCCCCGGGTTTTACAAAATCCTTGAGGTATTCAAGGGCTTGGGCTACTATCTTGCTGGCGAATTTAACCTTTTCCAACTGCTCCTTTGTAAGTATCTCTACCGCCATTGTTTGGACTCCTACTTTTCTAAAGGCAAGAATTGAACTTCCGACAGAAGAACCCTACACCCCGCGGCGTTGTCGTGTCCGCCACCTCCGTTGGCTTGAGCAATTTCTCTGGCTTTTCCAACCGTGCTTCTTATGGAGCAATTTACGTAAACCCCGTCCTCCTTTGGGGATATTGAATACACGCAGGCTACCTTATCGGGTGAAATTTCAGCCAAACGGTTACCTATATCCGATTGAAATACGGAGGAATTTACCGCATAAAGTTTATGCCCGCTGGGAAGAACTATATAGTGAACGTTGTTTTCAACCAATCTCGTTACAACGCTCTCTTTAAACTCTATCATAGATTGCCCTTCGCGGGCGAATTCCTCTTTGGGAAACTCCCCTACCAGTTTAAGGAGACTGTAAACTATCTCGTGGGGTTTCAAAACATTGAAAATACGGGCGTCAATGGCGGTGAGAACATATAACGAATCGGGAATTTCCCACTTCCAAATGTCCCTATCCTCAATGTATTTCATAACTTCGGGAATAAATCCGTTTAAGACTTTCCAAGTTAGGGTCGCACCCGAATAGTCCAAATCTATATGGATTTCAAATTTTCCTTTAACATCTTCGGGAATGCCTTTTTCAATCAGCTCCAAGGCGGTTTTATGGTGGTCTATAACGGTAACCCTTTTTATGTTGGGAAATTCCCTTACCACCTCGTAAATCTTGGGGACAAAGATATCAACCATGAAGAGTTCAAAATCATCTCCGTTTTCGGTAAGGATATTCCTTAAGCGGGTAAAGTCGGTGCTGTGATTGGTCGGTATGGCGAAAAAGTTTTTCCCTTCGTCGTAAAGATAGTTTTCGGTATCGTCGTAGGTAAGATTGCGGGGTTTAAACTTGTAAACTACCCCCGCCAGCGCCCCGTATCCGTCGGGACAATTTTTATGGTATACAACCGCAATCTTTCCCATCGCTAAAAGATAAAAATCCTACCCCTCTATGAGGCTATACCAGATGAATAAACCGTTGTTGTTCCCGAGTTCGCTTTCACTCGCTCTTTCGGGGTGAGGCATAAGACCGAAGACGTTACCCTCTTTGTTTACTATCCCCGCTATGTTGTTTGCACTTCCGTTGGGATTGTATTCGGGGGAAACCTCCCCTTCGGAGGAGCAATATCTCAAAACCACCTGTCCGTTTCTTTCAATCTTTTCAAGCTCCTCGGGAGGTGCGTAAAAGTTTCCATCGTGATGGGCTATGGGGATGTTAATAACACTTCCCCTTTCCAACTTACGGGTAAAAGGAGTGTTTACATTTTCCACCCTAAGGTATACCGGTTTGCACACAAACTTTAGCTGTTTATTCGGTATGAGTGCCCCCGGAAGGAGATGCATTTCGGTGAGAATTTGAAAACCGTTGCAGATACCTACAACCAGTCCCCCTCTTTGGGCAAAGTCGTATATAGCCTCCGCCAAAGGAGTTTTGGAAGCCAAAGCCCCCGGACGCAGGTAATCCCCGAAAGAAAAACCTCCCGGAATTACCACGCAATCCACATCAACTTTTCTATCCTCCCAATGGAGGAACTTAACGGGCTGATTTAAAATCTCATCTATTACATAATAGGTATCGTAGTCGCAATTGGAACCGGGAAAAACCGCAACGCCGAACCTCATAAGGGAAACAATTATCATATCTCCCTTTATGGTTATAGGCGTATACGGAAGGAATGAGGGCTACCTCGTATACCTTCTC